>SCRB01000456.1 GCA_004299545.1 Rhizobiaceae bacterium | reverse complement strand
TCCGCCGCCACGCCGGCGGCGAATAGCGTCTGCTCCGGATGGTTGGACAGCACGGGATAATGCCGCTGATAGTCGAGCGTGGCTTTCGCGCCGAAGGCAGCGGCGGTGTGCTCGACGACTTCGTGCATGCGTTTCTCGACCTGATCGCGCACCGCGCCCGACAGCGTCCGCACCGTGCCGGTGAGCCTGGCCGTCTGCGGAATGACGTTATGGGCGTCGCCGGCGTGGAAAGTCGTGACCGAGACGACGGCGGACTGGATCGGGTCGACGCTGCGCGACACGATCGAGTTCAGCGCCATCATCATGTTGGCGCCGACGAAGGCGCTGTCGATGCAGCGATGCGGCCGTGCGGCATGGCCGCCCATGCCCTCGATGTCGATATAGAACATGTCGGCCGCAGCCATCATCGAGCCCGGGCGGATGGCGAACGCCCCCACCGGCAGGCCGGGCGTGTTGTGCATGCCGTAGACCTCGGTCACGCCGAAGCGCTCCATCATGCCTTCCTCGACCATTTCGCGGCCGCCGCCGCCGCCCTCTTCGGCCGGCTGGAAAATGACGATCGCGGTGCCGTCGAAATTGCGGGTTTCGGCCAGATAGCGCGCGGCCCCCAGCAGCATCGCGGTATGCCCGTCATGGCCACAGGCGTGCATAAGGCCGTCATTCTTGGATTTATAAGGGCGTTCGACGATCTCCCTGATCGGCAGGGCGTCCATGTCGGCGCGCAGGCCGACGACCTTGCCGCTCCCCGCTTTCCGTCCCCTGATCACGCCGACGACGCCGGTGCGGCCGATGCCGGTCGCAATTTCATCGACGCCGAACTCCTTCAGTTTCTCGGCGACGAATGCGGCGGTGCGATGGACGTCGAACAGAAGTTCCGGATGCGCGTGGATGTCGCGCCGCCATTCCGTCACGTCGCTGTGAAATTCGGCGATGCGGTTGATGACGGGCATGGCATTTCCTTCTGTATCAATGAGGCGGCTGGCGGTCGGGAGATGCCACACAATGGTATAAAGTAGTCACAACGGCAATCCCGCCATCGCCTCCATGCGCAGTCAAATTCACAGCGCTCCCTTGCGTTTCCGGCGGAAAGCTGTATATCGCCGCGATCTGCCGGTCCCAGCTGGGGGCTGAACGGAGGGCCGGAGGTTTTCCAGGACGGGAATTCCTTCGTTACGAAGCCGGATGCGCTTTTGCCTCCCGTGTCTCCGCTCTCGACCGTCTCGAACGCGCCTTTCTACGCCGCTTAGCGGCATGGAGAAGTCGCAGGGGCTTAGCCGCCGGGCACCGAGCAGAAGTGAAAGAAAGGCAAGAAATGGCTCTTTACGAACATGTGTTTCTTGCCCGGCAGGACCTTAGCCAGCCGCAAGTCGATGCGCTCGTCGAACAATACAAGGGCGTCATCGAAGCTGCCGGAGGGTCCGTCGGCCGGGTCGAGAACTGGGGACTGAAGTCCCTGACCTACCGCATCAAGAAAAACCGCAAGGCTTATTACACCCTGATGGACATCACCGCGCCCGCAGACGCCGTGAAGGAACTCGAGCGCCAGCAGAGCCTGTCGGAAGATGTGCTTCGCTTCCTCACGCTGAAGGTGGAGAAGCACGAGGACGGGCCGTCGGCCATGCTGCAGAAGCGCGACCGCGACGACCGCGGAGATCGTGGCGACCGCTTCGGCGACCGCGGCCCGCGGCGCGACCGCGACGACCGTCCGCCTCGCAGTTTCGGCGATCGTGACGAGCGTGGGCCCAGGCGGCCGCGCGAAACCGTCGAAGGAGCGGCAGAATAATGGTCGACATCAACCAGATCCCGACTCGCCGTCCTTTTCATCGC
>SCRB01000455.1 GCA_004299545.1 Rhizobiaceae bacterium | reverse complement strand
AAGCCCGCCCGGCGTCCTGCCGATAACGAAAGGGCGGAGCCCGGAAATTCCCGGACTCCGCCCTGATTTCGATGCGCCCGTGCCGAAGGCGTTTATGCCTTGGCGAGCGCCTGCTCAAGGTCGGCGATGATGTCGGCGGCGTCCTCGATGCCGATCGAAAGGCGCACGACGTCCGGCCCTGCTCCGGCGGCGACCTTCTGTTCGTCGGAAAGCTGGCGGTGCGTCGTCGAAGCCGGGTGAATGACGAGCGAGCGCGTGTCGCCGATATTGGCCAGATGCGAGAACATTTCGAGGCCCTCGACGAATTTGATGCCGGATTCGAAACCGCCCTTGAGGCCGAAGGTGAAGACGGCGCCCGCGCCTTTCGGCGAGTACTTCCGCTGCAGCGCATGGTTCGGGTCGTCCTCAAGGCCCGGATAGGAAACCCAGGCGACCTTTTCGTGATTTTTCAGCCACTTCGCCACAGCAAGCGCATTGTCGCAATGGCGCTGCATGCGAAGCGGCAGCGTCTCCGCGCCGGTAAGGATCAGGAAGGCGTTGAAGGGCGAGATCGCCGCGCCGAGGTCGCGCAGGCCGAGCACGCGCGCCGCGATGGCAAAGGCGAAATTGCCGAAGGTCTCGTGCAGCACCATGCCGCCATAATCGGCCCGAGGCTCCGACAGGAGCGGGTATTTGCCGGATTTCGACCAGTCGAAAGTGCCGCCGTCGACGATGATGCCGCCGATGGAGTTGCCATGGCCGCCGATGAATTTGGTCAGCGCGTGGACGACGATGTCGGCGCCATACTCGATCGGCCGTACCAGATAGGGAGAGGCAAGCGTGTTGTCGACGACGAGCGGCAGGCCGTGCTTGCGCGCAATGGCTGCGATCTTCTCGATATCCACGAACTGGCCGCCTGGATTGGCGAGGCTTTCGATGTGAAGCGCCTTGGTCTTCTCGTCGATCAGTTTCTCGAAGCTTTCCGGATGATCGACATCGCCCCAGCGCACTTCCCAGCCGAAGCTCTGGAACGTCTGGGCGAACTGATTGATCGTGCCGCCATAAAGCTTGCGCGCGGCGACGAAATTGTCGCCCGGCCGCATCATCGTCTGGAAGGTCAGAAGATGCGCCGCCTGGCCTGAAGCCGTCGCCAGCGCCGCCGTCCCGCCTTCCAGCGCCGCAACGCGCTCTTCCAGCACCGCCTGCGTCGGATTCATGATGCGCGTATAGATGTTGCCGAATGCCTTGAGACCGAACAGCGACGCAGCGTGATCGGCGCTGTCGAACACGAAGGAGGTCGTCTGGTAGATCGGCGTGGCGCGCGCGCCGGTCGCCGGATCTGGCTTCGCGCCTGCGTGGACGGCAAGTGTGTTGAAACCGGGCGCGCTTGTCATGGTATCTCCTCCGAGGAATTGGCGTCAGATGGCGGCAGCATTCTTCGCAAAGCGCCGCGATGAAAGCAAAGACAAATTTTCCAGACTGACGCGTCCGGATAATCTCGGCGCCGCGCAAATGGCGCCTGAAGGAGAATTTTATTCCTTCCGGCGGATACCGAAGCTCTGAAAGCCGTCTCTCAAGAGAGGCTTTCTGGAAGAAATCACCCCCGACGAGACACCGTTCCAGCCGATCTCGCCGGAAAGCTTGCCATATTCGATCTTCGGGCAGCGATTCATCACCACCTTGATCCCCGCCGCCTCCGCCTTCGCCGCCGCCTCGTCATTGCGGACGGTAAGCTGCATCCAGATCACCTTGGGCAGGGGATCCAGCGCGAGCGCCTCGTCGACGGTCGGCGGCACCTGCGCGGAGGCACGGAAGATATCGACCATGTCGATGGGTTCGGGAACGTCGCCAAGGCGCGCATAGGCCATGCGGCCGGCGATTTCCTTTCCGGCCTGCCCCGGATTGACCGGATAGACGGTATAGCCCTTGTCGACCAGATATTTGGTGACGAAGAAGCTCGGCCGGACATCGTTCGCCGAAGCGCCGACGATGGCGATCGTCTTCACCGAATTCAGAATGCCGGAAATGTAGGATTGATCGTAGGAATCGTGGTTCATCTGAGGCAATCTGGCGGGTGGAAGGCGAGTTTTCAACCGCACACCGGGACAGGGTTGTTACGGCTTCACGTTCGCAATATCTTGCG
>SCRB01000454.1 GCA_004299545.1 Rhizobiaceae bacterium | reverse complement strand
TCGCTGAATCCGACCTGAAAAAACGCGATCCATGACAGAATGCCGGCGATTACCAGCAGGCCGGAGGTGATGTACTCACACGCCCGGGCGCCGATCTGGCCACCGAGCAGCCCGGCGATCAGGAAGCCGATGAGTGGCAGGAAGACGATGGCAAGATACATGGCTCGTTTCAGCCCTTCATCGAGTTGAGATCTTCGGGGGCAATGGAGCCTCGATTGCGGTAGAAAACGACCAGGATGGCCAGTCCTACCGCCGCTTCGGCGGCGGCGACCGTCAGCACGAACAGCGCGAAGACCTGGCCGACGAGATCGTGAAGCGCGGCCGAGAAGGCAACGAAATTGATATTGGCGGCCAGCAGGATGAGTTCGATCGACATGAGCATGACGATGACGTTCCTGCGGTTGAGGAAGATACCGAAGACACCGAGCGTCAGCAGGATCGCCGAAACGGTCAGGAAATGTGCAATACCGACGTGCATCGTCAGACCCCCTCGCCCGTCTTGACCTTGCGGATTTCGATCGCGGTCGCCGGCGTCCGGGCGACCTGGGCGGCGATCGACTGGCGTTTGACGCCCGCCTTGTGCCTGAGCGTCAGGACGATGGTGCCGATCATGGCGACCAGCAGCACCAGGCCCGCGATCTGGAAGTAATAGATGTAATCCGTGTAGATGATGTCGCCGAGCGCGGCGGTGTTGGTACGCGAAGCCAGCGCGGGAATGGGATGCGCGATGGTCGAGGCCAGGTTGGGCGAGAAGGTATAGCCGCCGAGGACCACGACTAGTTCGGCGAGCAGGATGATGCCGATCAGCGCGCCCGCCGGCGCATAGGTGAGAGCGCCACGTTTCATCTCGGCGAAATCGACGTCGAGCATCATCACCACGAACAGGAACAGCACCATCACCGCGCCGACATAGACGATGAGGAGGATCATCGCCAGGAACTCGGCGCCGACGAGCAGGAAGAGCCCCGCCGCGTTGAAGAAGGCAAGGATCAGGAACAGAACCGAATGCACCGGGTTGCGCGCGGCGATCACCATGAAGGCCGATGCGACCAGTATGAAGGCGAACAGGTAGAAAAACGCCGCCCCTAATCCTGACAACATGGGTTTCCCCTAATCCTGATTGCGGGTGGAATGCGGCCTCTGCCGCACCCGCCCTCCCGAACCCCTCGCCGTCCGGGCGAAGAATTGCGCGTCTCATAGACAAGCTTTTGCAGCCCGTCCACCACTTGCCCGGAGCATGGTGCGAGATGGATTCGCATCACGCTCCTATCCCTCTGTCCGGGCGCAATCCTTTCGGAAAGACGATGCCCGTGACCAGGATCATGCTCTCATTTCTCGTTTGGGCATGATCCTTTCGGAAAACCGGTGTCCACTTTTCCGGATCATGCCCGAGCGCCTCAGCGGTAAGGTGCATCCATCGCGATATTGCGGGCGAGTTCCCGCTCCCACCTATCCCCGTTCGCCAAAAGCTTGTCCTTGTCGTAATAGAGTTCCTCGCGCGTCTCCGTCGAGAATTCAAAATTCGGCCCTTCGACGATGGCATCGACCGGACAGGCCTCCTGGCAAAAGCCGCAATAGATGCACTTAACCATGTCGATGTCGTAGCGCACCGTCCGGCGCGTTCCGTCGTTGCGGCGCGGCCCGGCCTCGATCGTGATCGCCTGCGCCGGGCAGACCGCCTCGCACAGCTTGCAGGCGATGCAGCGCTCCTCGCCGTTCGGATAGCGCCTCAGCGCATGCTCGCCGCGAAAGCGCGGGCTTTGCGGGTTCTTCTCGTGCGGATAGTTGATGGTCGCTTTCGGCGCGAAGAACAGCTTCATGGAAAGCACGGTGGCTTCCACGAATTCCTTCATCAGCAGCGACTTTGCGGCTTGTCCAAGGGCACCCATTTCATCGGCCTTCGAAATCGATCGTCGTCGGACGACGGTGGAAAAAAGCGGTCATCTCACGCAAGCCCCGTCAGCTTGAGGAAGAAGGCGGTGAGGAAGACCATGAACAGGGAGATCGGCAGGAACACCTTCCAGCCCAGCCGCATCAACTGGTCGTAGCGGTAGCGCGGCACGAAGGCTTTCACCAGCGCGATCATGAAGAATACGCCGAACATCTTGAGCACGAACCAGATGACCCCCGGCACCCAGGTGAAGGGTGCGAAGTCGAAGGGCGGCAGCCAGCCTCCGAGGAAGAGGATGGTCGTAAGCGCACACATCAGGACGACCGCGACATATTCCCCGAGGAAGAAGAGCAGGAACGGTGTCGAGGAATATTCGACCATATGGCCGGCGACGAGTTCCGATTCGGCTTCGACAAGATCGAACGGCGGCCGATTCGTTTCAGCCATGGCCGAAACGAAGAAGACGATGAACATCGGGAAGAGCGACAGCCAGTGCCAGTCGAGGAAAGTGTTGGGCAGGCCGAGATGCGTTCCGAGCCCATCCCTCTGCGACAGTACGATGTCGGAGAGATTGAGCGAACCGACGCAAAGAAGAACGGTGACGATGACGAAACCGATCGAAACCTCGTAGGACACCATCTGGGCGGCGGAACGCAGCGCGCCGAGGAAAGGATATTTCGAATTCGACGCCCACCCGCCCATGATGACGCCATAGACTTCAAGCGAGGATATGGCGAGGACGTAAAGGATGCCGACGTTGATGTTTGCGATCACCCAGCCAGCAT
>SCRB01000453.1 GCA_004299545.1 Rhizobiaceae bacterium | reverse complement strand
GGCGTCAGCCCGTCTTTGCCCAGGTTCAGCGCCCGGATGAGAGCGCGATGGACGATCAGGTCGGCATAGCGGCGGATCGGCGAGGTGAAATGGGCGTAGCGAAGCAGGTTGAGGCCGAAATGGCCGATATTGCCGGGTGAATATTCAGCCTGGCTTTGCGAGCGCAGCACGACCTCGTTCACCAGCGCTTCATTGTCCGAATTCTCGACACGCTCGAGGATTGTGTTGAATTGCGCCGGCCGCAATTGGGCGCCACGGGCAAGCGACAGACCGAGCGTCTGAAGGAAATCGCGTAGCGCCTCCTGCTTGGCGAGCGAGGGGGAATCGTGGATGCGGTAGACGAGCGGCTGGCGCTTCGCCTCCAGCGTTTCGGCAGCGGCGACATTCGCCTGGATCATGAATTCCTCGATCAGCCGGTGCGCATCGAGCCGTTCCGGCACGACGACGCGATCGACCGTGCCGTCGGATTTCAGCAGGATTTTGCGCTCAGGCAGATCGAGTTCGAGCGGCTGGCGCGCCTCGCGACCTCTTTCAAGCACGCGATAGGCCCCCCAGAGGGGGCTGAGGATGGTATCGAGGATCAGGCGCGTCTTATCATTCGGCGCGCCGTCGATCGCGGCCTGCGCCTCCGTATAGGCGAGCTTCGCCCTCGAACGCATCATGACGCGATGGAAGGAATGCCGGATTTTCCGGCCCTCCGCCGAAAATGTCATGCGGACGGCGAGGGCAGGGCGGTCCTCGTTCTCCCTGAGCGAGCACAGATCGTTGGAAATCCGCTCCGGCAGCATCGGGACGACGCGGTCGGGGAAATAAACCGAGTTGCCGCGCTTCAACGCCTCGCGGTCGAGCGCGGAGCCCGCATGCGCATAGGCAGCGACATCGGCGATGGCGACGGTGACGATGACGCCGCCCGGGTTCTTTTCGTCCGCGTCGGATTGGGCGAAGACGGCATCGTCATGATCCTTCGCGTCGGCCGGATCGATCGTGACGAGCGGCACGGCGCGCCAGTCCTCGCGCCCGGCCATGGCGGCGGGTTTGGCGGCTTGCGCCTCGGCGACCACGGCGGGCGGGAAGATGTGGGGTATTTCATTCGCGTGGATGGCGATCATCGAAACCGCCCTTTCGCTCGTCATCGAGCCGATGACCGACAGCACCTTTCCATGCGGGAGGCCGTAGCGCACGGCGCGGAACGGCTCGACCTCGACCAGATCGCCGGCCTTCGCCCCGTTGAGGAAATCCGCTTCGATGACGAGTTCGGATTGCCGCCGCTCGACCGGTTCAAGGCGGAAATTGCCGCCCGGCACGGCGCGCAGCACGCCAAGTACCGCTTCCTGCCGCCGGTCGATGATCTTCATGACGCGCGCGCTGTAGGCGGGGCCGTCATCCCCCTTGTTCGGCGCCAGCCTGGCAAGGACGCGGTCGCCGATTCCGGGGACAGGTCCCTTGAACGCTCTCGGCGCCTTTATGGCGACGAGCGGGTTCTGCGCATCGTCGCTCCCGGCCCTTTCCGCCGGGCGCGCCAGCAGTCCGCCGTCGCCGTCGCGCGCGAAAATATCGAGGACCGTGACGCTCGGGAGCGTGCCGCTCCTGGCCAGCCGCTTGCGCCGTGTCTCGACGAGCCCTTCGTCCTCGAGATCGCGCAGCATGTCCTTCAGCCAGATACGATCGTCATTCTTGAGCGAGAAGGCCTTCGCGATTTCGCGGCGTCCGGCGCGATCGGGATTCTCGGTGATATAGTTCAGGATGGCTTCGCGGCTTGGCC
>SCRB01000452.1 GCA_004299545.1 Rhizobiaceae bacterium | reverse complement strand
AGCACGGCGATTTCCAGCTGCTGTATTATGGGGAGCATGTCGGCGCGAATCCCCGAAAACGCGACGCCTATCGGGATAACCCCTATTTCGGGGACTGTGACGAGTTCTGCGAGAAATGGGACCAGTCCAGCTTCGATCCGGATTTTCCTGTCCTGCCGCTGGACTTTTTCGCCCCCATGGTCCGCGACGTGTTCGCGCGAAGGAGCTACGATCCGGCTGTGATCCGCAAAGGCGAAAGGGTTCCCCTGTCCGACTCGCGCACCGCCGCAAAGCGGTCCCTGAACAGGGCAGCGCAAGAACCCTTCAACGGAGCATGACCATTCTCCAGGACCCCGGCTTGAAGAAACGGCGCCGTCCCGGACCAATAGATGGGCATCAATTCCAATCTCGATGGGGGAATTCAGCCTTGCCAAGGGTCATATATATATCGCCCGCGATGGAAGCCGGGCCGAGTGTGAATTGCCCGCCGGGACGAGCGTCATGCTCGGCGCCCTGACGAACGGCGTGGAGGGGATATTGGCCGAGTGCGGCGGCGCGGCGATGTGCGCCACGTGTCATGTCTATGTGCAGGCACCGTTCGATTCGCGCTTGCCCGAAATGGGCGAAGTGGAAAATGAAATGCTCGACGCGGTCGCTTCGGAGCGCCGCACCGAAAGCCGCCTCGGCTGCCAGATCGTGATGACCGATTCGCTGGATGGCCTGGTCGTGCGGTTGCCCGACAGGCAGAACTGATGCCGGGATTGCGGCCGCGAAAACAGAATGTGTTTCACCAAAGGCAACGTCTGACCTAGGAACGCCTCGGAAGGGGATGGTGGTCGCTCCACCCTGTCGCCAATCCTGGCAGGAGTTGAAGCCGTGGTTGAAATGCCCGGACGAATTGTGATCCTGGGGGCCGGCCATGCCGGCGTCGAATGCGCAACGGCCTTACGGGCGCGGAAATTCGGAGGCACGGTCGATCTCGTCGGCGACGACCCGCATTTGCCGTATCAGCGGCCGCCGCTATCCAAGGACTACATCAAACGGCCCGGCGATCCGCTCCCCCTGAAGCCGAAGCAATTCTTTGCCGACAACCGGATAACCCTGAGACCGGGTCAGCGTGCGGCAGGGATCGACCGGAAGCGCCGTCAGGTCCGGCTCGAAAGCGGGGAGGCGCTCCCCTACGATCATCTGGTGCTGGCCACCGGCGCCCGAAACCGCCGGCTGCATATACCGGGGATCAATGACGGGACGGCTTTCGAACTGCGGACGCTCGCGGACGCCGACCGGATCCTGGGTAGCATCCGCGACTGGAGGCAGGTTGCCATTGTCGGCGGCGGCTTCGTCGGCCTCGAAGCCGCAGCGCTGCTGACCACCATGGGGATCGCCGTGCACGTGATCGAGACGGCGCCTCGCCTGATGCAGCGGACCGCTTCGCCAACCCTGTCGTCCTGGTTTGCCGAATGGCACCGGGAGAACGGCACTGCTGTTCACCTCGACACCCAGGTCGCGGCTGTCGAGCAGGAAGCGGCGCGCGTAGTCGCCAGGCTCACAGACGGAAACCGACTTGTCGCCGACGCCGCGATCGTTGCGGCCGGTGTTTTGCCCAATGTCGAACTCGCTGCCGCCGCCGGGCTCGCGGTCGGGAACGGCATAGTCGTCGACGCGAACCTGCTGACGTCGGACCCCGCCATCTCGGCGATCGGCGATTGCGCCAACTTCCCCAGTTCCCGTCTTCCCGGAAGGGCGCGCCTCGAATCGGTGCAGAATGCGGCCGATCAGGCGCGAACCGTCGCCGCGCGGCTGACGGGCGAGACGAAACCTTATGACGCCCTGCCCTGGTTCTGGTCGATCCAGGGCGGCGTCAGGCTTCAGATCGCAGGCTTGTCGAAGCCCGGCTTGAGCGAGGTGGTTCGGGGAGATCCCGATTCAGGCAGGTTCTCCGTCTTTCTGTTTGACGGCGAGCGCCTGACGGCCGTCGAATCAGTGAATGCCGCCGCCGACCATATGATCGCACGACGGCTGATCGCCGAACGCCGGAAGGTCGAGCCTGCCGGCGTCGGTGATTTGTCGCTGGATCTGAAAAGTCTCCTTTGACTGACATTGGCGCGCGGTTCACTCGAGGCGCGACGGAAAGCCCGGCGCTCGCAGATCGGTGCCGACAGCATCCTCGAGCAGCTTGACGATCTGGGTGGATTGCGCCACGCCACCATAAGCGGCTTTCCCTCTGACGAACGTCTGATGGGTGAGTGCGGCCAGGTCGAGCGGCACCTGGAACTCGCGTCCGAAATCCATGGCAAAGCCGAGATCCTTGAGGGCAAGATCCATGGTGAATGCGATATCATAGCTTCCGTTGAGAATGAGCTGGCCTTCCGTTTCGTGGACGAAACTCGTGCCGGAACTGGCCTTGATCGCTCTCCATGCCTGGCCAAGGTCCAACCCTCCCCGCCTGGCCAGCATGAGCGCCTCGCCATCGGCAACAAGATGGATGAAAGCCAGCATATTGGTGATGACCTTGATGATCGAGGCGTTGCCGAGCGGGCCCATATGGAAGATCTGGTCTCCCATCGCTTCCAGGGCCGGCCGGTGAAGATCGAACAAATCCTTGTCGCCCCCGGCGAGCATCGTGATCCTGCCCTGCGCGGCGAGATGGACCCCACCCGTCACCGGCAGTTCCATCGTCCTTACGCCTTTTTCGGCGGCGACCGCCGCCAGGCGCAGGATCTCGTCGCGGCCGAGCGTCGACATTTCGATCCACGTGGACGCCGGTTTCATCGTCTTCAGGATATGGTTGAGAATAACCTCGGAGGCCTTCGGCGAGGGCAGGCAGGTGATAACGGCATCGCATTGCCGGGCGAGGATTTCCGGGGCGTCCGCCCATCCGGCACCCCCATGGAGAAGCCGGTCCGCCGCCCCGCGGTCCCTGTCGTGGACCGTGACCGCAAAACCTGCGGCAAGCAGGCTGGCCGCCAGATGCCCGCCCAGATTGCCGAGGCCGATAAAACCATAATGCACGGGAAACACCTCTTTTCAGTCGCAAAGGGTCAGTCGCAGCAGACGGCTCAGTTCGCCAGGCGGTGCACCGGAACGCGCTTGACCATGTTCATATCCACCGGCGGATGATCGAGCAGCGCCTCCTCGATCGGCTCGGTGCCCCAGCCGGGACGATCGGGCATGACGAGGTAGCCGTCGACGAATTCAGGGACATGCGTGAAGAGATCCTTGTCCCAGGACACGCGGTCGATGTCGGTTTCCATGATCCGCAGGTTGGGCACCGCGGCGCAGAAATGCGCATTCATCATCGTGCACAGATGACCGTAGAAATTGTGGCAGGCCACGTTGACTTCGTAGGCTTCGGCTGCTGCTGCGATCTTTATCGACTGCCAGACGCCGTTCCACGGCGTATCAACAATGGCGACATCCACCGCTTGGGCACGGAAGAACGGCAGGAACTGCTGCAACCCGATCAGCGTCTCGAGCGAGGCGATCGGATGAGCGCTTTTCGACCGGATCAGCGCCAGTGCATCGGGGTCCAGCGTATCG
>SCRB01000451.1 GCA_004299545.1 Rhizobiaceae bacterium | reverse complement strand
CAAGCATGAGCCCGTCGACGCCCGCCTCGATAAGGTTCCGGCATTGGGCCAGTTCCAGTTCCAGATCATATTCGAACAAGGCCAGAAGCACGTTGTAGCCACGCTCGCGACAACGCTTCTGCAACGCCGCGACCTTGCCGGCGCGGGTGGCGTTGTCGACAGTGGGAATGATTGCGCCGATGGCATGCGACTGCCGCATCGACAGCGCCCTCGCCGCGCCATGGCGGATATAGCCGAGTTCGCGCACCGCAGCCTCGACGCGCGCGCGAATGTCGGGCCGAACGCTTGCCGGCTCGTTGAGGAAGCGCGATACTGTGGCGGTCGAGACGCCCGCCGAAAGGGCGACATCGCGGACGCCCGGAAACCGACGGACATCGGCGGGGCCGTTCCGGGTCGAGGAGCCTTCTCCATCGTTGCGCGGCGTTCTCATCTTGATCTCGACTAACGAAAAAAGGCCTGTTACGCTGTAATCGGTTACAGAATGCACCATCGCCATGCGTCTGTGAAGAGAGGCGGTGTAGCCGGGAGGAGCGTTTGGCCACAGTCAATCTGCGTCAGGTCGTCAAGCGCTTCGGCGCGCTGGAGGTGGTCCACGGCATCGACCTCGATATTGCCGATACCGAGTTCATGGTCCTCGTCGGCCCGTCGGGTTGCGGCAAGAGCACCCTCTTGCGCATGGTCGCGGGGCTGGAGGACGTCTCCTCCGGCGAAATCCAGATCGACGGCCGAACGGTCAACGAGGTGCAGCCGAAAAACCGCGATATCGCCATGGTCTTCCAGGACTATGCGCTCTATCCGCACCTGAACGTCTTCCGCAACATGTCCTTCGCGCTTGAGGTGCAGGGCAAGCCGAAGGACGAGATCCGCACGCTCGTCAAACGCGCTGCCGACATCCTCGACATCGCCCATCTGTTCGATCGCCTTCCGGGTCAGCTTTCCGGCGGCCAGCGCCAACGCGTGGCGATGGGCCGTGCGCTGGTGCGCAATCCGAAGGTTTTCCTGTTCGACGAACCTTTGTCCAATCTCGACGCCAAGTTGCGCTCCGACATGCGCATCGAAATCAAGAAACTGCACCAGGAAGTGCGGACGACGGTGATCTACGTCACGCATGACCAGGTCGAGGCGATGACGCTTGCCGATCGCATCGTGGTCATGCGCTCGGGCCATGTGGAGCAGATCGGCACGCCGGACGAGGTTTATAACAGCCCCGCCACGCTGTTCGTCGCCGGTTTCATCGGCGCGCCGCGCATGAACCAGATCGCCTGCCATGCGGCGGCGGATGGCAGCGCAGCCGTCGAAACGGAGGATGGCATCCGCTTCCCTCTCAACCGTTACCGCCACGATGCGCTTGGAAGTGCGGACCGCAAGCTGGTGGTCGGATTGAGGCCGGAAAACTTTACGCTTGCCGGCGGCGGCAATCCCCTTTCCTTCGAGGCGAAGATCCGCTTCGTCGAGCCGCTCGGCTCCGATACGCTTGTCTTCTTTCCCCTTGGAGGCACCGAAATCATCGCACGTCTGCCGCCCTCGCCCGATCTCAGATCCGGCAGCACGATCCGCCTCGCGGCCGATCCGGGCAAGCTGCATCTGTTCGACGCAAAGACCGAGGAACTGATCGCACCCGCCTCCTGAGAATCCTCCATGAACGACAAGAACCCTCTCACAATCGCCAAGGAAGCCGTCGGTCATGGATCGCCCGTCGGCTTTGAGGTTGTCGCGGACAATGAAGCGGTGATCGGGCGTTTCGCCGATGATCTCATGGCCGAATACCTTGCCGCAAAGGCCGCCGGTCGGGAGAAGGTGGTCTTCATCCTGCCGGTAGGGCCGGTGGGGGAATATGAATTATGGGCCGAACGCTGCAACCGCGAGCGTGTCAGTCTGAAGGACCTCGTGCTCGTCAACATGGACGAATATCTGACGCCGGACGGCCGGGAGTTCATTCCCCTTTCCAATCCGTTGAGCTTCCGTGCCCATATGGAGCGCCATTTCTTTACCCGGCTCGATCCCGACCTGGCGCCGCCGCCAGAGGCGCGGCATTTCCCCGATCCGCGCCGCCCGCAGGCAACCGGCGATCTGATCGACAGGCACGGCGGGGTGGATGTCTGTTTCGGTGGTGTCGGCATTACCGGCCATCTCGCCTTCAACGACCCGCCCGAACCTGGCGAGGTTATAGACAGGGAGGCATTCGCCGCGCTGCCGACGCGGGTGGTGCGGCTGTCGCGCGAAACCCGGCTCATCAATTCGATCACGGCGGCGTCGGGCAACATCGACTTCATCCCCGAACTGGCGGTGACGGTGGGGATGAAGGAGATATTGGCGAGCCGCAAAATCCGCATCTTCATGAACCGGACATGGCAATGCGCGATCGTGCGCAAGCTGCTGCATGGGCCAGTCACCGCCGCGGTGCCGGCCTCCTTGCTGCAAGAGCATCCGGATGCCCGCGTGGTCGCGGCGGATATCGTCACGGACCTGCCGCTTCCTCAATTGCATTGACGGCCCGGTTCCCTCCGCCGCGCCTTCAGAATATCTCAGGTTCGGGCACCGGCGCGGTGCCGGCGAGGAAGTCGAAGTCGCAACCCTTGTCGGCCTGGCTGACATGGGCCTGATAAAGCGCCGCAAAGGAACGGGCATAGCGTTGCGGTGGCATCCACGCCTTGCGCCGCCGCTCGAGTTCCTCCGCATCGACCAGCATATCGAGGGTACCGGCCTCGGCATCGAGGCGAACGATGTCGCCGGTCTTCAAAAGCGCGAGCGGCCCGCCGACGGCGGATTCCGGAGCGACATGCAGGATACAGGTGCCGTAATGCGTGCCGCTCATTCGCCCGTCGGAAAGACGCACCATGTCGGTGACGCCGCATTCCTGCAGCTTTTTCGGAATCTGGAGATTGCCCCATTCCGGCATGCCCGGCGCACCGACCGGTCCCGCCCCGCGCAGGACGAGCACGGTGTCCGGCGTCACATCCAGATCGGGATCGTCGACTCTCCTGCGCATGTCCTCCGGTCCGTCGAAGACGAGCGCCGGCCCTTCATGACGAAGAAGGTCAGGGCTTGCCGCCGAAGTCTTCATCACCGCGCCATCGGGAGCGAGGTTGCCCCTGAGCAGCACCAGCGTACGACCCTTCGCGAGCGGCACGACCGGATTGTCGAGAGGGCGAATAACATCGTCGTTCCAGCATTCCGCGCCCGAAATCGCTTCACCAAGCGTATG
>SCRB01000450.1 GCA_004299545.1 Rhizobiaceae bacterium | reverse complement strand
GCGGGGCCTCATGGGGCCTCCGCCTTGAATTGACGGAAGTTTCGGCTCGACGGCGCGTCCCGGCAACTTTAATATCTGAAGTGAAAGGGCCACGAGCCCGCGGGGAATGACATGGCTGGGAAGAGCAGCTACGGCCAGTTCTGTCCGGTCGCGCTTGCCGCAACGATCCTTGCGGAGCGCTGGATGCCGCTCGTGATCCGCGAACTCCTTTGCGGAAGCGCGCGGTTCAATGACCTCCAGCGCGGCGTGCCGCGTATGTCGTCGGCACTCCTGTCGCAGCGTCTCAAGCAATTGCAGTTTGCCGGCATCGTCGAGCGCCGGCACGGCGCGGCCGGGATCGAATACCATCTGACGCCGGCCGGACGGGAGCTGTTTCCGGTGATCCGGGAGATGGGCTTCTGGTCGCAACGGTGGCTGCGCCACGATCTCGTCAATACCGAGAACCTCGATCCGGATCTGCTGATGTGGGACATCCGCCGCAACGTTTCGGGTCATGCTGTTGCACGTCCCGGTCGTTATGTCGCCGAATTCCGACTGTCGGGGGTGCCTATCAGCCGGCGCTATTACTGGCTGGTGTTCGACGGCGCGACCGTCGACCTTTGCTACCGCGATCCGGGCTTCGATATCGATCTCTATGTGGAAGCCAATCTCCGCGCGCTGACCCGGATATGGCTGGGTCATATCCCTGTTGGCGAGGCTATTCGCGACGGCAGCCTGCGTCTCGATGGGGCATCGGCCGACATCACGGCTTTCCGTTCGTGGTTCGCCCTCAGCATGTTCGCCCAGGCCGGCATGGACCGGACCGGAGAGGAAAACATCCGGCCTCCGTCCGGATTGAAGCGCTCCAGTTAGGCCGTATACTCACTAGAGCAATTCCAGCAAAAGTGTGAAGCGGTTTTGCGTCCGGAATTGCGTAAAAACAAAGAGATAGAGCGTTTTTGTGATTCAGGGAAAAACGGAAACGTTCTAGGCTGGAAGTTTAATGGACGACGCGCCGCTTTCGGTGCGCGTGGAAGCTAAAGGAAAGACAAGCAATGACGAAGCGCCTCTTCGATTCGCCGGCGTATCCTGCCCTCCCTGCGGGCGACGGTGCGCTCTATCCCGTGCACCGGATCTTCTGCGTCGGCCGCAACTACGCCGAGCATGCCGCCGAAATGGGTGTGGAAGTTGATCGGGAGGCACCGTTCTATTTCATGAAGGACGCCCAGTCTGTCGTCCCCTCGGGCGCAACCATTTCCTATCCACCCGGCACGGAGAATTATCATTACGAAATGGAACTGGTCATGGCGATCGGGGCGAAGGTCTTCCGCGCAAACAGGGAAACGGCGCAGGCGGCGATCTGGGGCTATGGCTGTGGCCTCGACATGACCCGGCGCGATCTTCAGCAGGTGGCCAAAGACAAGCGGCGCCCCTGGGATCTCGGCAAGAATTTCGAGCAGTCGGCGGTGACGACCGGATTACGGGCGGCTGCCGAAGTCGGTGCGATCGGCCCGCAGCGCATCTGGCTTTCCGTCAATGGCGAGACCAGGCAAGATGCTCATCTGAGCGATCTGGTGTGGTCGCCGGCCGAGCTGGTCGAGCACCTGTCGCGCTATTACCATCTGGCTCCCGGCGACCTGATCTTCACCGGCACACCGGCCGGGGTCGGCGCGGTCAAGGCCAGCGACACGATCCGGGGCGGCATCGACGGGCTTGCCGAAATCGCGCTGAAGCTGGGACCGGCGGAATGATCCTTTACGGTTATTTCCGCTCGTCCGCGGTCTGGCGCTGCCGCATCGCTTTCAATCTCAAGGGCATTCAGCCGAAACCGGCCTTCGTTCACCTGCGCCGCGACGGCGGTGAGCAGAAGAAAGCGGCTTATCGGGCGCTCAATCCGCAAGCGCTCGTGCCGGCGCTGGAACTGGACGACGGCACGGTTCTGACGCAGTCCATGGCGATCATCGAGTGGCTCGACGAAACCCGTCCCGAGCCGCCCTTGTTGCCGCCCGATCCGACCGGACGCGCACTGGTGCGCGGCTTTGCCGATGCCATTGCCTGCGATATTCATCCGCTGCAGAACCTGCGCATCCTTACCTATCTGAAGAAGGAGTTGGGGCAGCAGCAGGAGGGCCTGGATGCCTGGTGCCGGCGCTGGCTCGGAGACGGGCTCGCCGCCTGCGAGGCGCTTGCCGTCCGCCATGGCCGCGGTACGCGTTTCTCGTTCGGCGATATGCCGGGCCTTGCCGATATCTGCCTGGTGCCGCAGATGGCGTCCGCCGACCGCTTCGGCGTCGATACTACGCCGATGCCGCGCCTCAGGGAGATCGCCGCCGCCTGCGCGGAGCTTCGCGCCTTTGCCGACGCCGTGCCGGCCAGGCAGCCGGACGCCGAGGCCTGACGAACCGATCGGCGGCCGGGGGCGTCCGCGATGGCTCATATGCCGCGACCGGGGAAAAGGGGTTCAGGCTCTAAAGCGCGTCGCGTTTGAACGGACTCACGTGACGCGCTTTATCTCCTTGTTTTCAAGCATGTCGTTGTCCCGAAACCGCTGCACACTTTCGGGCGACATGCTCTAAGCGAGCAGGCCGGCAATGATTTCATATTGAACCCGCGAGATGGCTATGCCGCTCCTGCTGGTCCGTTCTCGCGCTTCAAAGCGCCGCTGGGAAGGAAGCCTTGCGCCTTGCGTCTCAATCAGATCGAAGAAGGCTTCCGCGCGCTTCATATAGTCTGATTTGGAGTCGCCAAGGAACACGTCCGGGCAAAGGGCAATCACAAGCTCTCCGTGCAAAGGCGCCGCCTCCGCGCCGGAATCAAAAGCCTTTGACTCCGCGCTGGTGAAGTCACCGATCAGCGGGCCTGCCAACAGCTCAATCATTGTCGACAACGCCGATCCCTTATACCCACCGAATGTCAGGAGCGCGCCGGCCAGCGCAAGCGTGGCATCGCGTGTCGGTTCCCCCCGCGGATCCACCGCCCAACCGGCAGGGATGGGCAGGTTGCGCTGCCGATGAAGCTCGACTTCGCCTCGCGCGACCACGCTGGTGGCAAAGTCGAAGACATAGGGATGGTCGCCGGTGCGCGGCCACGCGAAGGCAAAGGGGTTCGTGCCCAGGAGTGCCTTCTTGCCTCCCGCGGGAGCCACCCAACTGTGGGATGGTGTCATCGCCAGGGAAACCAAGCCATCCGCGGCGAGAGCCTCTACCTCCGGCCATAGCGCCGTGAAGTGGACGCATCTGTTGATGATCATGGCCGCTATGCCGTGCCGGCGCGCTTTCGTGACAAGCTCGGGGCGCCCGATATTAAAGGCAAGCGGCGAGAAACCTCCGTCGGCATCCACGCGGACAATTGCCGTCTCGTCTGTACTGACGGCCGGGCACGCGCCGCGATTGACCTTGCCCGAAATTATGGTCCGGACCAATCCGGCAAGTCGATAAACTCCATGAGAAGCGCATTCGTCCCGCTCTGCCGCCACGATCAGTTTGGAAATTGCCGTCACATGGTCCGAGGAGAGGCCGTGACGACTTAAAACACGTTTGGAAAGTTCCTCAACATCGTCCAGGGATAGAGCTTTTTCGTCGGGTTCGACTGATCGGGTGCTTGCCATCATCTTCCCTGCTGCGCCGATTTATCAGGCGATGAAATTTTTCCGGCAATCCCTGCCGCCTATCGGCCGTAATCGCACGAGTTCAACCAATTGCGATTGTATATAATATTCCTTTTTATCGGACAACCGACTGAAATGCGCTGCTGCTCTCATCGAAGTTTACAGACGGCCCAAGCCTCTTGCCAAAAAGTTTGCAACGCAACCGGTCGACCCGCGCCACATCGC
>SCRB01000449.1 GCA_004299545.1 Rhizobiaceae bacterium | reverse complement strand
GGAGCGAATGCGTCCCGCAGTCGATATTCAGTCGACCGATGTTTGGAGCGGTTGCGGGCTTGCCGCTAAATGCTTGCCGGGGCCGGACCGTGCAACGAGCCGACCAGCGCATCGGCCGCCCGGCCATGAACCGGAATTAAAATTGCGCGAGCATGAGCGCGATGATGAAGAGGAAGACGATGCCGGTGACCAGCGGCATCATGACGCGCTCGACGCGCTGCCGCGGCTGCCAGGATTTAGTAGGTCTCACCATTCCTGACCTCAGTCGTGTTCGGCGCGATTTCAGCCTTGGCGACAAGCACGCGCTCTGCCAAGGCTCTTTCCCGACGAGGAGCGACGCGCCGCTGCTACAACAGGCTGTTCGACATATAGAAATCGGCAATGCGCTTCCGTTCGCGCTTTGCTCTGGCAATGATCACACGCATGTCGCTCGGATCAATACCCAGATCCTCAAGCATGTGATCGTCCATGTCGGCCAGTATATCCGCGACTTCCGCTTGTTCACGGTGTTCGGCAAGCCTTTGCGCAAGCAGTTCGACCTTATGGCTCCAGGCATGGCCCAAGCGATTCACCGCCTGGCCCACCCGTGACGGGCGCCCCGAATCCTGAGACCGCCCACCGGCGGCGTGATGAGATGCGTTCCTGAAAGTGAGTGTGTGGCTCATGACCGGCGTCCCTGTATGGCACTGTCACCAAAACCGTGCATTTCGACGTCATGAATATCGTTCTTAAAAGATATATTTACAATATATCTTTTTGTCGCTGACGCGGAATTTTCGCAATTTCCGCGATCGTGAATACGCACTGGACGTGCCTCGGCGCGGCTCGTGCGGCAATCTAGTGGCTTGTTTCCCGTCAGGCTTGCGGATCGACCTTATTGGGCGTCGCGCCAGCTGCGGCCAATGTCGATCAGCCGGCTGACAGTGCCGCACGTTTCTTTGGTGACATTGCTGACGCGGCCGGCTTCGCGCCGCCGTAGAATTGATCACCGGTCGCGCGTTCGGCTCATTCGACGTGCGCGGCAGTCGCGTAGCAGCGATTGTGCTCACTACCTGATCAGTCCTGTCTTGATTTCTCCGGTTCGGGCGCCGGATCGTCGCATGGTTTTTCGTGACGCGGGAACGTCAGCCGGCTCTCCGTTCGCGCAGGCCCGGGCTTTTTGTCGCCCTCTCCCCGCCCTCCCGCCGCGTGATCGAGCTCTCTCGCGACCGGGAGCTCCTTCTTCCGGCCCTTGAGCCGGTTACGCCTGATTTCGACCACGAAGTCCTTCCTGGTGGATTTGTTCATGCTTCGTCGCCCCCGCACCCCGGGCTGGTCGAATTATCGTGGAGGTCGAAGATACTCTGAACCGTGCCTGACGCCTGTCCGGGATGTCGCACCAATTGCGAGATAATACTTCCGCCGATACAGTAATCCGCTGCAAAGGAGGCGTCTACAAGCGTTCTTCAGGAACAGACGATGAGACCGGCGAATATTCGGGCGGCTGGGACGATGTCCCTGCGGCGTCTTGTCGTCCAGAGGCGAAGCGGACCGCCCTGTCTACTTTCGAACCGACTGCTTCGTTTCGGCGGTATCGATCGCCGGTTGCGGCCGGATGTTCCAGTAAACGACAGCGCCAGCCTGCCCGAAGTCGCCGGGTGTGTGCCTCTATGGTCGCCTGGTCGGGCCCGATGCTTGCAAAACCGGCCCTAGCTCGGTGGTGGACTGGCGATTGACGCTCTATTCTGGTTGTGAGGGGACCTTTTTAGCCTACAGGAGCTGCATCATGAACACCGTTGATATCCGCCCCCAGTCATTAATGGCGAACTGCATTCGCGCGCTCACGATCGACGCCGTGGAGGCGGCGCAATCAGGGCATCCCGGAGCGCCGATGAGTATGGCGGATGCGGCAACGGTACTCTTCGAAAAGCATTTGAAGTTCGACGCCTCGGCGCCGCATTGGCCCGACCGCGACCGCGTCGTCCTTTCGAACGGGCATGCCTCGATGATGCTCTACAGCCTGTTCTACCTGACATGCTATCCCGAAATGACGATCGACCAGATCAGGAACTTCCGCCAGTATGGCTCGAAAACCCCGGGCCACCCCGAATACCGCCTGACGCCCGGCGTCGAAACGACCACTGGTCCCCTCGGCCAGGGTCTCGGCGCCGCTGTCGGCATGGCGATCACCGAGAAAATCCTCGCTGCCGAGTTCGGCAAGGAGGTCGTCGATCACCGGACCTATGCGTTCTGCGGCGACGGCTGCCTGATGGAAGGCGTCGGCCAGGAGGCCGTCTCGCTCGCCGGGCATCTGAAGCTCGGCAAGCTCACCGTGCTTTACGACGACAATTCGATCAGCATCGACGGACCCACGGAACTCGCCTTCACCGACGATATACCAGCAAAATTCCGTTCGCTCGGCTGGCACGTCATCATGGCCGACGGTCTCGATCCGGAGTCCATGGACCGGGCGCTGAGAGAAGCGCGCAGCAACGAGGACAGGCCGACGCTGATCGACATGAAGACGATTATCGGTTACGGCGCGCCGCACAAGCAGGGCACGGCCAAGGCGCATGGCTCGCCGCTCGGCCCCGAAGAGGCCGCGGCGGCGAAGAAGGCCCTCGGCTGGCATTACGAGCCCTTCGTCATCCCCAACGAGCTGCTCGACCGCTGGCGTGCGATCGGCGCCCGCGGCGCCCGCGACCGTGCCGCATGGGAAGCCCGCCACGCTGACCTTCCCGAGGCTACGCGCAAGGAATTCGACCGCCGCCAGAAGGGCGACCTGCCCGCCGGTTTCGATCGCCTCATCAAGGAAACCCGCGACCGGCTGGTCGACAAGCCGGAAAAGCTTGCGACGCGAAAAGCGAGCCAGAACGCGCTTGAAGTGCTAACGGCGGCGCTGCCCGAGATGGTCGGCGGCTCGGCCAACCTCACCGGCAGCAACAACACCGACACCAAGGCGCTCGGGCCCGCCTATAAGCCGGAGAAGCCCGGCCGCTACATCCATTTCGGCGTGCGCGAATTTGGCATGGTCACCGCGCTCGACGGCATGGCCGCCCATGGCGGCATCATCCCTTACGGCGGCACCTTTCTCACTTTTTCGGACTATTGCCGCAACGGCGTCCGCATCGCCGCCTTGATGGGCGTGCGCTCGATCTTCGTCATGACGCATGACTCGATCGGCCTCGGCGAGGACGGCCCGACGCACCAGCCGATCGAACATCTGGCGGCGCTGAGGGCGATCCCGAACCTCAATGTCTTCCGCCCCTGCGATCCGGTCGAAACACTCGAGTGCTGGGCGCTGGCCCTGAAGTCGGACAGACGCCCTTCCCTGCTCGCGCTTTCCCGCCAGTCCGTACCGCAACTCCGGCTGGAGAAGACCGATGAGAACCTTTCGGCGCGCGGCGCCTATGTCATCCGCCAGATCGGCGGCAAGGAACGCGATCTGACGATCCTCGGGACAGGCACCGAAGTAGAGATCGCCGTCCGCGCCGGCGAGGAACTGGCGAAAAACGGCATTACCGTCGCCATCGTGTCGATGCCGTCATGGGAGCTGTTCCAAGCGGAAACGGGCACCTATCGAGACGAGGTGCTTGGCTCCGCTCCGCGGCTGGCGATCGAGGCCGCCGTAAAATTCGGCTGGACGCGCTATGTCGATGCCGAGGACGACGTCATCGGCCTCGAAAGCTTCGGCCATTCCGCGCCAGGCGAGGTCGTTTACGAAAAGATGGGCATCACCGCCGGAGCCCTTGTCGCGCGTGCACGCAAAAAGCTCGGTATCTGAGCTACGCGACACAGAAGGCATGCGTCAACATCATGCGGCCCGCACGAGCAGGTCGCCGCTTGAGTTGCGCACTAGAGTCTGATGATTTCAGGTTGAAGCATATCCGGCATTGACGATGTAGTTCCGGCATTCGTCGGGCTGGAAGCGTTTGAGTAGTGTTCCCGCGGCCTTCCACGTTGCCTCGATTGTTCGTTCTGCGGCGGCCCGCATGAGGTGCTTGAGCTTGGCAAAGACCTGCTCGATCGGGTTGAGATCGGGGCTGTAGGGCGGCAGGAAGAAGAGCCTTGCGCCGGCCTTTCGGATCGTCTGCCGAACGGCTTGGCCTTTGTGGCTGCCCAGATTGTCCATGATGACGATGTCGCCGGGCGCAAGCGTCGGGACGAGAACCTGTTCCACATAGGCTGCGAAGCTTCGCCCGTTGATCGGGCCGTCGATGACGCAAGGCGCATCAATGCGATCATGGCGCAGCGCAGCCAGGAAGGTGAGCGTACGCCATTTGCCGTGCGGGGCCTTGGCGATCAGCCGCCGGCCCCGC
>SCRB01000050.1 GCA_004299545.1 Rhizobiaceae bacterium | reverse complement strand
ACAAGGCCACGTCTTTCTGCTGGCGCCCCTTCTGGATGACGGAAACGAGCGTGTCGAACAGCACCGCCGAGCGTGCCGGCTTGGTGAGATAGGCCGCCATCCCGAACTCGACAGAGAACCTGCCGAAGTCGATCTGATCGACGGAGGTGAGAAGCAGGATGGGCGTTTGCTCCATGCCGCGCAACCCGCGCATCTCCCGAGCGACTTCGGCGCCGTTCATGGCGGGCATCTGGTAATCGAGGATCACGCAATCGACATGCGCGCCGATTTCCACGCATCTGCGCAGGAAGGCGAGCGCCACGTGGCCGCTTTCCGCGGCAGCGCAATCGAACCCCCAGCTACGGACCTGCTCCGAAAGAATCTGCCGGTTGACCGAATTGTCATCGACGATCAGCACGCGCGCGCCGCTGATATCGATCGGCGCTATCTCCTTGCGCTCTCCGGTTTCATGCGGCTGCGCGACGATCGTGAAGCGAAAGACGGATCCCCGTCCAAGCGTACTTTCGGCCTCGATCCTGCCGCCCATCAACTGGACCAGCCGCGATGCGATCGCAAGACCGAGGCCGGTCCCCTCGTAACGGCGGGTGGAGGTGTTGTCGACCTGCGCGAATTTCTCGAATACGGATTTCAGCTTTTCCTCGGGAATGCCGATGCCGGTATCCTCGACACGGACAGAAAGCGCCACCATGCCGTCCCGGCTCGCGCCAGATACGTCTATGAGAACATGACCCCTTTCCGTGAATTTGACCGCATTGCCGAGCAGGTTGGTGATGATCTGGCGGAAGCGGCCGACATCGCCGATGACTTCCTGCGGCAGTTTGGGATCAATCCGCACGATCAGTTCCAGGTCTTTTTCGGCGACCTTGGCCGAGATCAGCGTGGCGACGTCCTCGACGGCTTCGGAAAGATTGAAAGGCGCTTTCTCAAGCGTGAGCTGTTCGGCGTCTATCTTCGAGAAATCGAGGATGTCGTTGATGATGGTGAGAAGCGCGTTGCCGGACTTGACGATGACGTCGGTGAACATGCGCTGGCGCGACGTGAGGTTCGTCTTGGTCAGGAGTTCCGCCATGCCGAGCACGCCGTTCATCGGCGTGCGGATTTCATGGCTCATATTGGCGAGGAATTCGGATTTCGCCCGGTCGGCGGCTTCCGCCCGCTTGATCGCAAGATCCGCTGTCCGGAAAGCGCGGCGTATCGCTGCTTCCATCGGCCGGAATATCCATATTCCGACAAGGCCGACGGCGAAAAGGATGACCAGGCTGCCGAACGTCAGAAGGCGGTTGTTGTCCCATTCCGCCGCCTTGCGGTCCTCCTCGATCGCGGTCCGGACCTTCCCCAGCATGGGCTGTGCATACCAGTCGAACTGATTGCGGATCGCACGGTAGACCTGCTCGCGCGAGTCGTCCGTTTCAGCGAACTCGTCCATGCTCTGGGCGATATAGCGCGACGTCTTGAACAGGTCTCCGTCAAGGGATGCGGCATCCATCGCCTCCCTTCCGGCCTTGGAAAGCCGGGGGCGGATGGCCGCGCTTTCCGTTTCCAGCGATGCGATGTCCTTGTGCAGATGCTCGGCATGAGCCTTGGCGGTCTCTTTGAGCTTCGCGTGGTCCGCCGTCGCCCACGAAGAGACCGACTGGCCGACGAAATTGAGCGCATTTCTTTCGTCGGTGATCAGATTGTCCAGATGGGTCGCGAAAGCGTCGGTCGTGCGGCGCAACGAAGCGTTCTGGTCGAGCAGCAAGAGAACGGCAGTTGCGGCCACCATGAAGACCAGCAGGCCGGAGAGATAGCGTATTCGTATGGAGCGGATGAAGGATGCGTAGGCCGGCACGCGACTGCTCCGGGGAAGGTGAAGATTGGCGTCGGCAGAACTACGCTCGTTTAACGTTAAGAAATCGTGCAACCGGCTACAAAGCGATACATTTCGTGAGACGCAAAGAGGGCTGCCGGACCCTCAGTTTCGGCGATTGGCGACGAAATCGGCGGCTTGCCGAAGCAGGCGGGCGCGCTCGCCATAAGGCTCAAGGATCTCCCTCGCCTGGCCGACCAGCCCGTCGAGTTGCTCCCGCGCCCAATCGGCGCCGTGGAGCGCCGCGAGCGTCGCCTTGCCCCGGGCCGCATCCTTGCCGGTCGCCTTGCCGAGGGTTTCCGCATCGGCTTCGAGATCAAGGAGATCGTCGGCCAGCTGGAAAGCCAGGCCTATCGCGGAACCGAAGGCCGAAAGCCTCTCGCGATCTTCGGTGCCGGCGCCGGCGATGATCGCACCCGCCTCGCAGGCAAAGCGGATCAACGCACCCGTCTTCATCGCCTGCAACGTGATGATGCCGGCCTCGTCCGGTGGAGAAATCTCGGCCTGGAGATCGAGTGCCTGCCCTCCCGCCATGCCTCCCATTCCCGCCGCAGCGGCAAGACCGCCGACGAGTTCGATTCTCGCGGCGGACGGAAGTTCCATTTCCTTGTCCGCAAGCAGCGAAAAGGCAAATGTCAGGAGGCTGTCGCCCGCAAGGATGGCCGTGGCCACATCGAACGCCTTGTGGACCGTGGGCTGGCCTCGCCTCAGATCATCATTATCCATCGCCGGCAGATCGTCATGGATGAGTGAATAGCAATGGACGCATTCGAGCGACGCGGCGACGCTCAAGGCCGCATTCCCTTCCGCCTCGAAAAGAGCGGCACTTTCCATGACCAGGAAGGGACGGAAACGCTTGCCGCCGTTCAGGACGCCATGCCTTGTCGCTTGCATCAGCCGCGCCGGGCGCATGATATCCCCCGCCGCAGGCCGGTTGTCGAGCGCTTTGCGCAGAAACGCTTCCACCGCCAGGGCGTTCCGGCCGAGCGCCTCCAGGAATTCTTGTGCCACGGTCGCGTCCATGCCCGGAGCGATGGCGTTAAATCAGCCTGCGGTCAAGCCCGTCCATATGTTCCATTCCGTCATAGCAGCCCGGTGCTTGATCCGTTTGCCTTTTCAGGCGCATCGTGTATCCAGCCGGTTCAACGCGCTCTTTCGGCTCGAAACATGATCTTTCTGCGATCGTTCCTGTTCAACCTCGCATTT
>SCRB01000448.1 GCA_004299545.1 Rhizobiaceae bacterium | reverse complement strand
GGAAGGAATTCGCAGTACGGTCGGCCCAGGTCTATGAGCGCATGCCCGAGATTGCGGCGCGTCGGCGCCATCCAGGCGGCGCGTTGTCGGGCGGCCAGCGACAGCTCCTCGCGATGGCCATGGCGTTGATGGTCGGTCCGAGGCTCATGCTTCTGGACGAACCGACTGCCGGCCTTTCGCCCGCCGCGGCCGAAAAGCTTTTCGCCATGATCGGGAACATCAGGAATGACGGGATCGCGATCGCGATGGTGGAGCAGAACGCCCTTCATTCGCTCATGGCATCCGACCGCGCCTATATCCTGGTGGATGGCCGAAACGCCCGCAGTGGCCCGGCTCAGGTCCTGCTGAACGACAGCGAAATCCGCCAGATATTCCTCGGAGAGAAATAGTCAATCGGCCTTAGGGCCATAGCCAGGGAGGCACCCATGAAGACAACTGATACAACCATTTCCCGGCGCACGCTGCTCAAGACCGCAGCGGGTGCAGGCGCAGCGGTGATGATGGCTCCTGCCATCGCCAGGGCGGAGATTTCTGGGCCTATCAGGATAGGCGGGCTGATGTCCCTCACGGGCGCCGGCGGCACCTGGGGGCCGATCATGGCGAAGGTGCAACAGACCGTCGTGGACCAGGTCAACGCCGCCGGCGGCATCATGGGCCAGAAGGTCGAATATTTCGTCGAGGACGACCAGACCAATCCGGACGCCGGCGTCCTGGCCGTGCGCAAGCTCATCGACGTCGACAAGGTTTGCGCCGTCACCGGCGTGTGGTCCTCGGCCGTGGCGATGCCGACATTGCCTATCTGCTGGCAGAACAAGGTGGCCATGCTGGCGATCGCGGCATCCGACACACTCGCGACGATGCCGCATCACGGATACTTCATCCGCACCTATGTGCCTGTCTCGTTGCAGGGCAAGGCCATCGGCGAGTTCGGCCTGAAGCGCGGCGCAAAGAATTTCTATGCCATGCTGGCGCAAAACCCCTTCAGCCAGTCGATGCTGAAGGGGCTGAAGGACGATGTGGAGCCGAAAGGCGCCAAGGTTGGAAGTGTCATTTATGACGGAACCAAGACCTCCTTCCGCTCGGAAGTCGACCAGGCCCTGCGGACGAAGCCGGATTTCATCATGCTCGGCGGCTATCCGCAGGACAGTGCCAGCATCGTCAAGGATCTTTACCGCGCCGGCTTTGAGGGAATTATCTGCGGCTTCGGCACGGCGATCACGCAGGAATTCATCAATGCCGCCGGCGCGAAAGCCGCCGAAGGCATCTACACCGTCTTCCCTTCGGTCGCGGAAACGTCTGCCGCCTACAAGAACCTCCAGAAGATCACGGGCGTCAAGGGAGTGCTGGATACGAACAGGTGCCAGTCCTATGACCAGATCAATCTCGTGCTGCTTGCGGTCGCCGCATCCGGACAGGCGACGGGCGAGGCAATCCAGAAAACGATCCGGTCGACCATCGGCGGTCCCGATGGCGAGCCGGTCGGCGACGTCATGACCGGACTGAAGCTTCTCTCGGAAGGAAAGAAGATCAACTACGAAGGGGCGTCCAGCAACTGCGAGTTTCTTCCGAACGGCAACTTGCCCAACGCCTATTTCAAGACGATGCAGATCAAGAACGGCGTGCTGGTCGTCGTCTGAACCATGGACGCCCGGCATCCTCCAGGTGCCGGGCGGTCCCCCCTCTTCTCTCATCTTGTCTCCAGCCGGAAGCGGCCGGAGGACTGCCTGGCGGTGGATGAGATGCCTCCTTGGTGCGTCTCGGCTCGCCACGCAACAGGTACAGAAATGGAAATTCTGACGCAAATTCCGCAACTCGTGGTGAATGGCCTGATGTCGGGCGCCATATTGGCGGTACCAGCCATCGCGTTCAGCCTCATTTTCGCGGTTCTCCAGATCAGCAATTTTTCCGTCGCCTCGCATGTAGCGATCGGCGCCTATGCCGCATTCGTAGCAAATACGGTCTTCGGTCTTCCGGCTGCGGTGGCCGTTATAGCCGCCTTTGCGGTCAGCGGCGCGATTGGCGTGGTGAGCGACCATATCGCGCTCAGGCCCTTGCGCGGCCAAGGGCCGCTGACGGTCGCGATTACCTCACTTGCGCTTAACATGGTGCTCGAAAACATTGTCCGCTTCAGCTTCGGCAACGACGTGCGTGGACTCGATATTCCCATCTACCGCGACTGGATCTTCGGAACGGTGCATATTGCGCCCCAGCAATTCTTCAATTTTCTCATCGCCGCCGTCGTTACCGCCGCCCTTTTCTGCCTTCTCGCGTTCACCTCGATCGGAAGGGCGATGCGCGCGGTGGCCGACAATCCGAAGCTGGCCGATATCAAGGGCATCAACCCCGAGCAGATCGCCCGCCTTGCGATCTTCATCGGGATGGGCCTGGCCGGTGTGGGGGGTGTGCTGGTCGCTTTGCAGTCGGGCATAGAGCCGACGATCGGCTTCCGGGTTATCCTTTCCGTGTTCGCGGCCGCCGTCCTGGGCGGGCTCGGCAACATTCCGGGTGCCGTTGCCGGAGCCCTCGTCATCGGGGTGGCTGAGGAACTGTCGCTCCTGGCTCTTCCCGACGCCTACCGTTCGGCGGTGGGCTTCGTCGCAATCATCGTTGCGCTCCTGTTCTTCCCTCGCGGCATTCTGGGTAAGAGGTAGGCGATCATGCTCACCTATATTCTGACCATACTGACCTTCGGCGGCATATACGCTCTCCTTGCGCTCGGCCTCAATCTCATGTGGGGCATGGCTGGCATGGCCAATCTCGGCATACTCGGATATTACGCCATCGGAGGCTACGCTTCCGCCCTGGTGACGATCCATTTTGGCCTGCCGGTCGTCGTTGGCATGCTGATCGGAACCGTCGTGGCCGGCGCGCTCGGGGCTGCAACCTGCGTCGGGATCGTCAAGCTGCGCGACGATTATCTCGCAATCGCGACTCTGGGCTTCGCGCAGGTCCTTGCATTGATCGCCCAGAACGAGATCTGGCTGACCAATGGCACCGACGGCATCGGCCAGATACCTCGGCTCGCCGGAAGTTTGCACGGAGAGGCCTTCAATATCGTCTATCTGGCCGTGTGTGTCGTCATCCTGGCCGTCACCTTCCTGGGAATGGAGGTCCTGCGCCGTTCTCCGTTCGGTCGGGTTCTTCGTGCGATCCGCGAAGACCAGATGGTCGCCGCGACCGCCGGTAAGCATGTCTTCAGCTTCCAGATGAAGGCGCTTGCCGTGGGAGGCGCGGTCATGGGCCTGGCCGGCGCCGTCTACGCCCATTATATCGGGTTCATTTCTCCCGAGATTTTCCAACCGCAGCTCCTGATATACGTCTTCCTTGCCCTTATCCTCGGCGGAAAAGGCAATAACTGGGGAGCCGTGGCCGGCGCCTTCTTCGTTGTCTTCATCGTAGAGGGGACGCGCTTCGTCGGTGGCCTCATTCCCGGTCTGTCGGCAGTACAGATCGGTGCGATCAGGCAATTGATCATCGGCGTAGGCTTCATCGTCGTCGTCCAGAACTGGCCACGCGGCGTTTTCCCCGAGCCACTCAAGAAATATCGCCAGCCCGATGACCTTCTGCCCGAAAATAGCGGAGCAAAGGAATGAAGGGAGCAGCCATGCCGGTTCGTCTGTTTCATAGTTCGACGGGAAAGGGCCCGCCGTTGGTCCTCTTGCATCCGGTCGGTCTCGATCACAGCTTCTGGGGGCCTCTGATCGAGAAGGCCTCGGCCATCCACACCGTGATCGCCGTCGATCTGGCCGGACACGGGCACTCCGATGCCGCGGAATATGGCCGCGCTATCGCGGCCTATGCGGACGATATTCGCGCACTGCTGGACGAGCTTGGTTTAGCGCGGAGCGCCCTCCTCGGCCTCTCTTTCGGCGGCATGATCGCTCAGGAATTCGCCGCCACGCATCCGGAGCGGCTCTCCTTCATTGTCGTCGGTGCTTGCGGCGCGCGCATTCCCCCGGAAGCGCGGGCGGCCGTTCGTGCCAGAGGCGAGACCGATCCAGTCACAGGAATGACGGGAGTTGCCGAGGTAACGCTGGAGCGGTGGTTCACACCAGGCTTCATGGCGTCGGAATCCGTCCGGCGGGTCCGCGAGCGGCTGCTCGCTGACGAAACCGCGGGCTGGGCCGCGGGCTGGGATGCTATTGCCGGTTTCGATGTCCATGACCGGCTGGGCTCGATAAATGCGCCTGCCCTCGTCATCGCCGGCGAACGCGATGCGGGAACGTCCGTCGCCGCGACAAGGGAAATGGCGGACGCCATCAGAGGCGCAGAGTTTTCCGTGCTGTCGGGCGCCCCGCACATGATGCAGATCGAGCACGCCGATCGTTTCACCGACCGCGTCATGCGCTTCCTGCGCGAGCGGCATGCCGACGCGTCGCAGCCTCGATGACGGAGAAAGGGCTGTCATGTCCACAATAGGGCTTCTGTTCGTCATCAACGAGCCACCGGCCGCGATGGAGGAGGAACTAAACGCCTGGTACGATACCGACCACATTCCTGAACGCCTGGCGATAGAGGGATTTCTGTCGGCCGAGAGGTATGTGTCGGCGGACCACGATCGGCGTTATCTCGCGCTCTATGACCTTTCAGAAGTGGGGGTCCTACACAGTCCTGCGTACATGGCGTTCGCCGGCGAGAACTTCACGCCCTGGACGCGGCGTGTCGTCTCGCGCACGAAGGTCACGCGGATCGAGGCTACGCAAATCTATCCCGGCGATGCGATGGCGATGTCTGCGCCGCGCTTCCTCGTCCTTCGGTTCGACGGCATCGATGCAGCTGCCGCCTCCCTTGTCACGGAGGGCGCAAAACACTGCTTTGCCAGCGCGCCCGGCGTGAAGCAACTGCGGGTATTCGAAGGAAAGGGGGAGGATACGGGAACCTTTCTCGTGATCGTGGGCGGCATCGGCAACCTTGAATCGCTCATCGACCCCGGCGCCTTCGCCGGTGCGGCAGGCGCTCTCGTGACTACCGAAAGCTACCTGCCCTACCGGGCATAGTCCGAGGATATGACCACCAATCCACCCCCTCGGCTTTTGGCCGGGTCCCCAGAAGGAGAGAGTCTATGAATAACGGCAATTTCATCGCCGGCACGCTGGAATATCTGCGCAAGCCGCTGGTGACCAACATAAAGCAAGGGAACCGTGTCCTCGTCCTGTCGGATTTCGACCATGACCCGCGTGTGTGGCAGGCGGTGATGACGATCCTGTCAGATATAGGCGCGGATGCCACGCTGACGCTGTTCGAGCGTCGGCCGGCCGACTATTACGATCCGCCCTCGGCAGTGATCGAAGCGATGATGAAATCGGATTTCAACATCCTGCTCGCCTCCACCGGCATGCTGCACTCGTCGGCCAGTTTCAACGCCATGGCTGCCGGCATTCCCTCCATCTGCATGGATGGCGGCATGACGCTGGAGATGTTCCAGTCGGGCGCCGTCACGGACGACATGAAGATGATCGCGCTGCGCAAACATTATGTTTCGAAGAATGTCTTCGGCCCCGATCCGAAAATGTGCCGCGTGACGTCCGATTTCGGCACCGATTTCACCTACAGCGTCGACGGCCGCATTACCTGTCCGCCTCTGCCGGGGGCGGATTTCGATCCCTATAAGATCATCAATTTCGCCAAGGACGAGAACCGCCCGGGGAACAATCTACTCTACTACCTGTTTCCCACCGGCGAGTTCAACGTCGCGCCGGTTGAGGGAAGCGCGAATGGAAAGCTGGTGATCGATCTGACCATGCACCATATCGGCCGCCTCTATTCTCCGATTGAATTGACCGTGAAAGACGGACGTGTCGTCGAGATCGAAGGTGCCGCGGAGGCACGCATCCTGAGGGATTATCTGGAGAAATACGGCGACGAGAACGCCTATATGTGTCCTGCGGAAGCATCCGTGGGCGTCAATGCGAAGGCGGTCGTGCGCGGCATCCAGCGTGAGGACAAGAACATCTGGGGCACACTGCATTTCGGTCTCGGCACCAATGTCGATGTCGGCGGATCGGTCAAGTCGAAGATCCATATGGACGGCGTGATATTGCATCCCACTCTCGAGGTGGACGGCGTGACCAAGATCGAACGTGGAAAGTTCCTCGTCCCGATCGAAAAGGATATCTGATGTCCCGAATCCGAAATTCTCATCATTTATGAGACGGTCGGCACGGATTTCGGATC
>SCRB01000003.1 GCA_004299545.1 Rhizobiaceae bacterium | reverse complement strand
TGGCATGTATATCCATGAATTCGTGCATGATGGGCGCCACCTCCTCGGCTTCCCCTGCCACTGAAGCGCGGCGTGATCTTCCAGATTCGCTTCTTCCGCTTCAGTCTTTGATTTTACGCATGTCCCTGTCCCGAAACCGGTTCCCACTTTCGGAAGACATGCTTTAAGGGAGCTTGAAAGAGATGGTTGGAAATCTCCTGCTGCGCGGGATGCTGGTTGGCGTCTTCGCGGGCCTTCTGGCATTTGCCTTCGCGAGGACGTTCGGTGAGCCGCAGGTCGACCGCGCGATCGCCTTCGAAGAGCAGATGGACGCGGCAAAGGGCGAAGCCCCGGAGCCCGTCCTGGTGAGCCGCGAGGTTCAGGCCGGGCTCGGTCTCTTCACCGGCGTCGTCATTTACGGCGCGGCGCTCGGCGGCTTGTTCTCTCTCGTCTTCGCCTATGCCTACGGCCGGATCGGCCGTCTTGGCGCCCGGTCGATCTCGGCGCTTCTGGCGCTCGCGGGTTTCACAGCGGTGGTGCTTGTGCCCTTCATCAAATATCCGGCAAACCCGCCCGCGGTCGGCAATCCGGAAACGATCGGGCCGCGAACGGGCCTGTTCTTCATCATGCTGCTTCTGTCGATCCTGGCCATGGGCTTCTCGATATGGCTGTCGCGCCGCCTGCGCGCCCGTTACGGCGACTGGAATGCCGCCCTGATCGCCTGCGCCGTTTTCATCGTCATCGTGGCGGTGGTGCAACTGGCGCTTCCCGCCATCAACGAGGTACCCGAGACCTTCTCGGCCGTTGTCTTGTGGCGCTTCCGCGTCGCCTCGCTCGGCATCCAGCTGATCCTTTGGACAACGATCGGCCTTCTTTTCGGCGCGCTGACGGAAAGGAGCTTCGCGGAGCATCCGGCCCGTGTGCCCGCCCGGCCGGCAACGCGTTAAAACGGCGATGCGACGGGCCGGCGACAGGAGGCGGTATCTCCCCGCCTCCTGCATCTACCTCGCGCCTCTCTGCTGATGCCCGGCACGCATTCGTGACTGGAAGTTCCCATCCCTCTCATTGACTTTGCGTCACCTCACTTTTAATGAACAGCCGGTCGGAAACGGATCGCAACTCGGCTGATGGCGCGTCCAAGGGTCATAGATCAGGATCAGGTGCTCGACGCGGCGGAAGCCGTGGTCGGTCGCCTTGGCGCCGCCCGTCTGACGCTCGACGCCGTCGCCGCGGAAGCCGGGATCGGCAAGGCCAGCGTCGTCTACGATTTCAAGTCCAAGCAGAACCTCGTAAGGGCGGTCATCGCGCGAAAGGTACGTCTGGAAGAAGAGCACATCGGCAGGGCCGTCGAAGCGATTGGCCGGCAACCGAACGCTGAAGCGCTCGGGCGTATCGCCGCTGCGTCGGATGCACCCAATGACGAAACGCGCGCCGTCGCGCTTAATTTGTGCGCGGCGCTGGCACAGGACGCGGACTTGCGCCGCGGCCTGAAACGGTTCTACGAGAAGGAGATCGCCGCTGTCACCGGGACCGCCACGAAGCCGCGCATGGCGCTCCTTGCTTTTCTGGCGCTCGAAGGACTGAAAATGCTGGAATATTTCGAGTTTTATCGCTGGCCTGAAGCCGAGCGCGCCTCGATCCTCAAGGATCTCGTTGCGCTGGTGGGTTCTGGCAAGTCGTATCGGCCGGGCGACGCCGAAGAGGAGGCGCCGGCCGCATGAAGAGCCTGATCCCGGAGTACAGCCTTTCTGGCAGGGTCATGTTCTGATCGAATGAGCGTATCATGATGCGTTCGGGACCGATCGCATCATCAGAGCGTGATCCGGGAAAGCAGCCATCGTTTTCCGAAGAAGATCACGCTGAAACAAAGAAATAAGAGCATGGCGCGATTTCGTCTGATCGCATCATACTCCTGGTCACGGGGAAGACCGAAGGCCGCCGGGTGGCGGCGCAGAGGCTTTGGGATTGGGTATGAAGACAGTTTCGTTCTTGTTGAGGCTTGCCGTCAGTGTCGCCGCTCTGTCGGCGCTCGCCGCATGCACCGAATCGGAGAGTTCGACCAAGCCGCCGGCCATGCCGCCCGCGGCCGTCAGCATCGTCTCGGTGAAATCGGCTCCTGTCCCGGTCGTCAACGATCTCCCCGGCCGCATCGCCCCGACGCGCATCGCCGAGGTGAGGCCGCGCGTCTCGGGCATCATCATCAAGCGCGTTTTCGAGCAGGGCAGCCTCGTCAAGGAAGGCGACGTGCTCTACGAGATCGATCCGGCTCCCTTCCAGCTTCAGGTCGAGAGTGCCAAGGCGACGTTGCAAAAAGCGAAAGCCGCGCAACTTCTTGCCAGCCAGCAGGCCGATCGCCAGAAGCAACTCAGGCAGCGCAACTTCGCCAGTGAACAGGATCTGGACAACGCGATCGCACAACTCGCACAGGCGAATGCCGAGGTTGCGGCGGCCAAGGCCGGCCTCGACAGCGCCCAACTCAACCTTCGCTACGCCGATGTAACGGCGCCGATCTCCGGCCGCATCGGCCGCGCCCTGATCACCGAGGGCGCGCTCGTCAGCGCCAATGAGACCAACGCTCTGACGACGATCCAGCAGCTCGATCCCGTCTATGCCGATTTCACCCAGTCCTCGCACGACCTCCTGTCGCTGCGGCAGGCATTGAAGAAAGGCCAGTTGGAAAGCCCCGCCACCGGGCAGGCGACGGTCCACCTCTTCTATGACGACGGAACGGAATACAAATATCCTGGCCGCCTGCTCTTTTCCGAATCGACGGTGGATCCGACGACCGGACAGATCACCATGCGGGCGGAAGTTCCCAATCCTGACGGCGACCTGCTGCCGGGCATGTATATACGTGTCAGGATCGAACAGGGTGTCGAGCAGGCGGCACTGACAGTGCCGGAACAGGCCGTCCAGCGTGATACCGGCGGCCAGGCGCAGCTTTACGTCGTCAACAAGGACGATGTCGTCGAGATCAGGAACGTCGTGCTTGGCCGCACCAGCGGCGTCAAGACGGTCGTCGCCAGCGGCCTGAAGGCCGGCGACAAGGTCGTGGTCGAGGGTTTCCAGAAGATCCGACCTGGCGCCAAGGTCCAGCCTGAGGAATGGAAGGCTGCGAAGGAAACGCCGGCAGGCAAGGAAACGACGGCCACGGCCGGCTAGGATCCTTCGAGAATGATGTCCAATTTCTTCATTGACCGGCCGATTTTCGCCTGGGTCGTCGCGATCTTCATCATGCTGGCGGGCGCCATCGCGATCCCGCGCCTGCCGATCTCGCAATATCCGAACGTCGCGCCGCCGACGCTGACCATCTACACGCATTATGCCGGCGCCTCGCCAGAGGATATCTATGAGGGCGTCACCCAGCCGATCGAGCAGCAGCTCAACACGGTGGAGCACGTCCTCTATTTCGAATCGACATCGGATTCATCGGGCCTGGCGCGCATCGTCGTCACCTTCCAGCCCGGAACCGACCTCAACCAGGCGAGCGTCGACACCCAGAACGCGATCAACCGCGTCACCTCGCAGTTGCCGCAGGAAGTGCAGCAGCAGGGCGTGCAGATATCGCATTCGGGTAGCGGCTTCCTGATGTTCATCGGCCTCAAATCGACCGATGGCTCGCGCGGCGCCGTCGCCCTTGGCGACTATCTCAACCGCAACGTCATCGGCGAGATCGAGCGCATTCCCGGTGTTGGCCAGGCACAGCTCTTTTCCTCGCAGCGCGCCATGCGCATCTGGATGGACCCCGACAAGATGATGGGGTTCGGCCTCACCGTCGCCGACATCGAGAATGCGATCGGGGCGCAGAACGCCCAGGTTTCGGCGGGCCGCATCGGCTCCCGCCCGAACCCGATCAACCAGCAGATTTCGGCGACCGTTCTGGTCAAGGGGCAACTCTCTACACCGCAGGAATTTGGCAACATCGTTCTTCGTGCCAATCCCGACGGCTCAACCGTCAGGCTCAAGGATGTCGCCCGCATCGAGGTCGGCGCCGACACCTATAACTATTCGACGCGCATCGACGGCGAGCCCGCCGCCGGCATCGGCGTGCAATTGTCGCCGACCGGCAATGCGCTCGCCACCTCGGAAGCCGTGCGCGCCAAGATGGCCCAGCTTTCCAAGTTCTTCCCGCCCGGCATGGAATATGTCATCCCCTACGACACGTCGCCCTTTGTCCGCGTCTCCATCGAGAAGGTGCTGCACACGCTCGTCGAGGCGATGATCCTCGTCTTCATCGTGATGTTCATCTTCCTGCAGAGCATCCGTTACACCTTCATCCCGGCGACCGTCGTGCCGGTCGCGCTTCTCGGCACCGGCGCCGTGCTTTATGCCGCCGGTTTTTCGATCAATGTGCTCACCATGTTCGCCATGGTGCTCGCCATCGGCATCCTTGTCGATGACGCCATCGTCGTCGTCGAGAATGTCGAACGCATCATGTCGGAGGAAGGCCTGCCGCCCCGCCAGGCGACACGCAAGGCGATGTCGCAGATCAGCAGCGCCATCATCGGCATCTGGCTCGTGCTTACCGCCGTCTTCATCCCCATGGCGTTTTTCCCCGGCGCCGTCGGCGTTATCTACCGCCAGTTCAGCCTCACCATGGTTGTCTCGATCCTGTTTTCCGGCTTCCTGGCGTTGTCGCTCACGCCGGCGCTCTGCGCCAGCTTCCTCAAGCCCATCCCCAAGGGCCATCACGACGAGAAGAAAGGCGTCTTCGGCTGGTTCAACCGCGGCTTCGGCAAGACGACCACCGGCTATACCTCCATGGTCAACTGGGCGATCAGGCGCACCGGCCGGCTGATGCTCATCTACGTGGCGCTTTTGGCCGGCCTCGGCTGGGCCTTCACGCGCCTGCCGACTGCCTTCCTGCCGAACGAGGACCAGGGCTTTATCCTGGTCGACATGCAGACCCCGCCCGAAGCCTCGAGCAACCGCACCGAGAAAGCGGTGGAGAAGATCGAGGCCCATTTCGCCAAGGAACCCGGGGTTGAACATCGGACCGTCATCCTGGGCTACAGCTTCTCCGGCGCCGGCGACAATGCCGCTCTAGGTTTCATCACCTTCAAGGATTGGGCCGAACGAAGCGCCAAGGATTCCGCACAGGCGATTGCCAATCGGGCGAACGCCTTATTCTTCAAGATGAAGGACGTAATGGCCTTCGCGCTGTCGCCGCCGCCCATCCAGGGCCTTGGCACCGCGAACGGCTTCACCTTCCGCCTGCAGGACCGCAGCGGGCTTGGCAGCGCTGCGCTTTCGGCCGCTGCGCAGCAATTGATGGCGGCAGTGGGAAAAAGTCCCGTGCTCACCGGCCTGCGCATCGAGGGCTTGCCGGATTCGGCCCAGATCAACCTTATCATCGACCGCGAGAAGGCCGACACGTTCGGCGTCACCTTCGCCGACATCAATGCCGCGATCTCGGCGAATATCGGCTCGGCCTATGTCAACCAGTTCCCGAACGGCGGCCGTCTTCAGCGCGTGCTCATCCAGGCTGACAAGGACCAGCGCATGCAGGGCGCCGACCTCTTGAAGCTCAACGTGCGCAACGCCAGCGGCGGCATGGTGCCGCTTTCCGCCTTCGCCCGGATCGAGTGGAGCAAGGGACCGCTCCAGATCGTCGCCTATAACGGCTACCCTGCCGTGCGCATCAGCGGCAGCGCCGCTCCCGGCCATTCCTCGGGCGAGGCCATCAACGAGATGCAGCGCCTCGCCAGCCAGTTGCCGAACGGCTTCGGCTATGAATGGACCGGACAGTCGCTGCAGGAAATCCAGTCCGGCTCGCAGACCCCCTATCTCATGGGGCTGACGATCCTCTTCGTCTTCCTTCTGCTCTCGGCGCTCTACGAAAGCTGGTCGATCCCGCTTTCCGTCATGCTCGTCGTGCCGCTCGGCATCATCGGCGCCGTGCTGGCGGTCATGCTCAGGGATATGTCGAACGACGTCTATTTCAAGGTCGGGATGATCACCATCATCGGCCTTTCCTCGAAGAACGCGATCCTCATCATCGAGTTCGCCAAGGATCTCCACAAGGAGGGGAAATCGGTCTACGAGGCGACGATCGAGGCGGCGCGCATCCGCTTCCGCCCGATCATCATGACATCGCTTGCCTTCACGCTCGGCGTCATGCCGCTCGCGATAGCGACCGGAGCCAGCGCGGCGAGCCAGAACGCGATCGGCACCGGCGTCATGGGCGGCATGATCACCGCGACGGTGATCGCGGTGCCCTTCGTGCCGGTCTTCTTCGTCTTCGTGATGAAGCTCTTCGGCTCCAAGAAAGTCCTGGAAAAGCCGGAGCCGCGGGAAAGCGGAAGGGTGCGGGAGAGAGCCGAAGCGCCGGCGGAATGACGGGAGATCAGGCCCCAGGCGCTGCCGCAAGTTGTTCCCGCAGGAGCCGCTTCATGACCTTGCCGTTGCTGTTGCGCGGCAAGGGCTCGGTTGAAAGCGTGAAACTTTCGGGAACCTTATAGTCCGCCAGGCGTGCCGCCACGAAGCGGGCGATCTCCCCCTCCGCCGGTTGCCGCGCGTCGACCCGGACGAAGGCATGTACACGCTCGCCAAGAACGGGACAGGACTTGGCGACGATCGCACTCTCGACGACGCCCGGGCAGTCTGCCAGCACGCTCTCGACCTCGGCGGAATAGATCTTGAGACCCCCGCGCGAAATCATGTCCTTCTTGCGGTCGAGCACATGGACGAAACCGTCGGCATCCATCATGCCGATGTCGCCGCTGTGCCAGTAGCCTGCGGTGAAGGAATCAGCCGTCGCGTCGGGACGGTTCCAGTAACCGCTGACGACAGAGGGGCCGCCGATCCAGATCTCGCCGGTTTCGCCGCGCGGCACCTCGACACCGTCGGCGTCGACGACCAGTACGTCGCAATTGGGCGTCGGCAGGCCGACGCTCGCAAGCCGCGCCAGCATTTCGTCGGGCAGCATGATCGTCGCGGGAGAAGAGGTTTCGGTTGCGCCGTAGCAATTGACCGGCTTCATGCCCGGCAGTTTCTCGGCCAGTTCCTGAATGGTCGGCTCCGGCATGGGCGCGCCCCCGAAACCTCCGATGCGCCACGATGAAAGATCGTGCGCGGCGAAGTCGGGCTGCATCAGGCAAAGCTTGTACATGGCCGGCACGATGAGGGTGTAGGTGCAACGCTCCCTTTCGGCGAGGTCGAGAAAGGCCTTCGCCTTGAATTCGGGCAGGACGATCAGCGTGCCGCGCGATGCGAGCATCGCCAGTATATTCGCCACAAGCCCGGTGACATGGGCGAGCGGGACGGCGGCGATGGAACGGTCCCTGTCCGTCAGCTCGAAGCAACGGCAATAGACGAGCGCCGAGTTGATCAGGCTGAGATGCGTCAGCATCGCGCCTTTCGGCCGGCCGGTCGTGCCGGACGTATAGAGGATCACGGCGGTCTCCTCCTCGCGAGGCGCGGCGTCGGGACGCTTGCCGCCCGCCAGAAGCGCATCCCACGGTTCGGCACCCTGAGCGGCGGCACTTCCACCGACGGCAATCAGCTGGAGCGGCGGCATGTCGCTCCTTTGCGGCAGCCTGTCGACAAGTTCCGCCTCGAAGATCAGCATCGCGGCGCCGCAATCGGTCAGCGCATAGGCGATTTCCGGCGTCTGGTAACGCGTGCTGAGCGGCACCATAACCGCGCCGATGCGAAAGGTGGCGAAAAAGGCGAGGACGAATTCGATGCGATTGCCGAGGAGAAGCGCAACACGGTCGCCTGCCCTCACGCCGCGTGCCTCGAAGCCGGCCGCGATGCGGGACGTCTGTTCCTCCACCTCGCGCCACGTCAGGCGGACAGCGCCGACGACGATCGCCTCCCCGTCAGGCGCGGCGGCGCAGGCCGCAGACAGCATGGCCGGCAGCGATGCCGGCCGCTTGGCGAAACAGGAGATGATACGGTCGCCGTAATGCCGCTCGCGGCGGGACTCGTATCCTTCGGCAACGCCCCATTCCATCAGCTGAACCTCCCAAATGCGCGAGGAAGTGTAAGGCGGTTTTCGGAGAAGAGAATACGAAAAATACCGACAACTACAGACGAGACCGTTCACGAAACGAGAACGAGCTTGTCCAGATCGAAGCTGACGAACACCTTCGTTCCGGCCGAAAGGATCGTATCGACGCCGGCATCGGTGGCGAAAAGCTCTGCTTGCGGATTGCTTGTCTTCACCGTGTATTCGACATGGTCGCCGAGATAGGCCGACTTCACGACGACACCTTTGATGCCGCCAGACGCGCCGGCCTCGGTGGAGAGCATGATGGCATGCGGCCGCACGGCAATTGCCGCAGCGCCGACAGGAATATCGCGATGCGGCAGGCTGAGCCTCAGCGATCCGGCTTCGACTTCGGCCACGGGGCCATTGTGCCGCCTGACCGCCACGTCGATCAGATTGGCGTCACCCATGAAATCGGCGACGAAACGGCTGTTCGGAGCGCTGTAAAGTTCCCGCGGCGTGCCGTCCTGTGCCACGCGCGCCGCGTTCATCACCACGATCCTGTCGGAAACGGCGAGCGCCTCTTCCTGGTCATGGGTGACGTAGACGACGGTAAGCGCCAATTCCTGTTGCAGGCCGCGTATCTCGTCGCGAACCCGCCGGCGCAGTTTCGCGTCCAGATTGGAGAGCGGCTCGTCGAACAGGAGCACCTGCGGTTCGAGAACGATCGCGCGCGCCACCGCGACGCGCTGCTGCTGGCCGCCGGAAAGCTCGCTCGGCTGGCGCTTTTCATAACCGGAAAGGCCGACGAGGGCGAGCTTTGCCGCGGCGCGCGACTCCACTTCCGCCTTCTTCAGTCCCATCGCCTTCAAACCGTAGGAAACATTCTCCATCACGTTCATATGCGGAAAGAGCGCATAGGACTGGAACACCATCGAGACGTCGCGCTCGGCCGCCGAAAGCTGCGTGACGTCCTTCCCGCCGATGAGAATACGGCCCTCCGTCGCCTGTTCCAGCCCCGCGATCAGCCTGAGCGTCGTGGTCTTGCCGCATCCCGAAGGGCCGAGCAGGGTGACGAGCGTTCCCTGCGCAATGTCGAAGGAAACGCTGTCAACCGCCGTTACCGTGCCATAGCGCTTGACAACGGCATCGAAGCGGACCGCGGGTTGGGGGGCCGCGTTGCCGGTCGTGCCTGCGATACCGTCGCTCATCCCATTCCCCTCATAGTCAAGCTCCGATCGGCATCGCTTCGGCGCCTTCGCGCCGCCGCCCGAGGCTGCGCTCGCCGACCAGCAACTGGATACCGACCAGGATAATCATCATCAGCACGATCATCACCGCCGCATAGACGATGGCCACGCCATATTCGCCGACGTCGGCACGACCGACGATATAGACGGTCGCCAGATTGAACCGTCCCGTCGCCAGGAAGATCACCGCGCTCACCGCCGTCATGGCGCGCACGAAGCTGTAGATCATCGCGGTGACGATCGCCGGCTTCATCAGGGGCAGGATGACCCGGCGAAGCGTCGCGAAGGAGCGCGCCCCGAGCGTTAGGGAGGCTTCGTCGAGGCTCTTGTCGATCTGGCCGAGATTGGCGAGCCCGGCGCGGATCGCGACCGGCATGTTGCGGAAGACGAACGAGATGATGATGATCAACCCCGTCCCGGTCATCTGGATCGGCGGCACGTTGAAGGCGAGGATATAGCTGATGCCGACGACGGTGCCCGGTATGGCGAAGCTCATCATCGCCAGGAACTCGAACGCCGTGCGCCCGGCGAAACGCTGCCGGTCGAGCAGGTAAGCGGTCAGCAAGCCAATTGCCGCGGTGAACGGCATCGAGATCAGCGCCAGCGTCACCGTCATGGTCAGCGACGGCCAGGCCGAGCCGGAGAGGAACCAGCCGCCGACCCCCTTCTCGACCGAGAAGGCGGTGAGGAAATAATGCAGCGTCGGCGTGTTGTCGCGGCCGATCTGATGCACGAAGCCGCCGATCAGGATGACGGCATAGACCACCACCGTCAGGACGAGCCATGGCACGGCGATGCCGTATGCGCCCACCCTCAGGCCTCCCGGCAGCGGCGCGGGCACGCCGCCGTCACCCTTGCCGCCGACGGTGACATAGCTCCTTTTGCCGATCCACTGCCGCTGGATCAGGAATGCAGCAAGCGTGAAGAACAGGAGAACGATGGCGAGAACGGCCGCCCTCCCCTGGTCATGCGCTGCGCCGACCACGGCAAAGAAAATGTCGGTCGAGAGCACGTTGTAGTTGCCGCCTATGACGAGCGGATTGGCGAAATCCGCCATGCTCTCGATGAAAGAGATCAGGAAGGCGCTGGCCAATCCCGGGCGGATAAGCGGCCATGTCACGGTGCGGAAGGTACGCCAGCGGCTGGCGCGCAGCGTCTGCGAGGCTTCCTCCATGCTGGGGCTGACCCCCTGGAGCACGCCGACCAGAACAAGGAAGGCGATCGGCGTGAACGCCAGGACCTGCGCCATGGTGATGCCGGCGACGCCATAGATCCAGCGGCTGCGCGGAATGCCGAAATGATGCGACAGGAGCTCCGTCACCATTCCCGCCCGGCCGAAAAGCAGGATCAGCGCCAGGCCGATGACGAAGGGCGGCGTGATGATGGGCAGGATCGAAAGCCCGCGCAGCAGCCATTTGGCGCGAATCCGCGTTCGAAGAGCGATCAGCGCCAGCGCCAGCCCGAGAGCGGTCGAGAACAGGCCGACCAGCACCGCGACGAAAAGCGTGTTCCACGCCACGCCGCAATGACGGCCACCGGCGAGGCAGCCGAGCCCCCATATGTTGCTGTCGAACAGTTTCTGCCGCAGCAGCGCCGGCGCGAAATTGCCGGAGTTGTCCCTCACCGCCGAGGAGAGGATCGAAACAAGCGGGTAGGCGACGAAGATCACCAATGTCGCGATGACAAGAAGCAGCGATCCGACGACGAAACGGTCGCCCTTGCACCAGCCGCGGCCGGCAAGGTCCGCCGCGACGAGCATGAGCATGGAAAGCGCATAGACGATCGCACCCCAACCCATACCAGGCTGCACAGGGCCTTTGGTTCCCATAAGCGCTGCCAGCCAGGAGAAACCCCAGCCGAAGTGGGCGATGGCAAGTCCCTCGACCGCCATCCAGGCGAGTGCCAGGCCACCGGCAATCGCCAGCCCACGGGTATGACGCCGCACCGACAGCCATGTGGCGGCGAGAAGTGGCAGGAAGAGCGGCAGAAGCCATGGGGCGCCGGCGAACCCGTGCAGGGCAGCCGGGCCTTGCGCGACGAAATCCGTCAGCCATCCGAAGGATAAAAAACCGCTTTCAACGATGTACCAGGGCAGGATCAGGAAACCGAGCCAGGCAGCGAGCAGCCACGCGCCGACATTGCGGGCCGGGAAAGTGCTTTCGGAAGGGGAAGGCCGCGTCATTCGGCACCTGCTTGCACAGCGCTACCGCATAGGGTGAAATATCCCCCGCTCCGTCCGCTTCGCGGCCACCTCTCCCCCGTCCAACGGGTGAGAGGTGGTTTGCGAAGCAAATCGGAGCGGGGGTCGAACTTCAACAGCGATTCCCTGCAACGCAGTGGAGCAGATGGACGTATCAGTTGCCGTTGCGAACCTCGGTGGTGAAACGCTTGAGCAGTTCGGTGCGCGTTTCCGACGAGCCGTATTTCGCGAAATCGTAATCGATCAGCTTGATCTTATCGAGATCCGGCGCTTCCGGCGGAACCGGCGTCGCCTTGTTCGACGGGATCTGGTAGCTGCCGTTCGGGGCCGCGAGGCTCTGCGCCGCAGGCGTCAGCGCCCATTCGTAG
>SCRB01000447.1 GCA_004299545.1 Rhizobiaceae bacterium | reverse complement strand
CGCCGATCCGGCGGCGAAGAGGAAATGGTTCGGCGGCCCCGACGATTGGGGGCAGTCGAAATTCGAGATGGATTTCCGCGTCGGCGGCCGCGAGATCAATGCGGGAGGTCCGAAAGACGGGCCGACCCATACCTTCAACGCGGTCTATCAGGACATCGTGCCGGACGAACGCATCATCTACAGCTACGACATGCATCTGGGCGAGACACGCATTTCCGTTTCGCTCGCCACGATCGAACTCAGGCCGGAGAAAGACGGTACTCTGCTGGTATTCACCGAACAGGGCGCCTTTCTCGACGGCTATGACGATGCGGGGTCGCGTGAACGCGGCACGCGTGAATTGCTGGAAGCTTTGGGGGCGTCGCTCGTCGATTGATCGGAGCGAGGCAGGTTGTGAATTGATCGGATGAAGTCCGCCCTGTAAGCATTTGATCAGGAATCGGCCTTCGGCCGCATGATCAAGGGAGACCTCCGATGAAGACACGCGCCGCAGTAGCCTATGCCGCGGGAAAGCCGCTCGAAGTGACGGAGGTCGATCTCGAAGGGCCGAAGGAAGGCGAGGTGCTGATCGAGATCAAGGCGACCGGCATCTGCCACACCGACGAGTTCACGCTTTCGGGCGCTGATCCGGAAGGACTCTTTCCGGCGATCCTGGGGCATGAGGGCGCCGGCATCGTCGTCGATGTCGGCAAGGGGGTGGCGAGCGTGAAGAAGGGCGATCACGTCATCCCGCTCTATACGCCGGAATGCCGGCAGTGCCCGTCCTGCCTGTCGCGCAAGACCAATCTGTGCACCGCGATCCGCGCCACGCAGGGTCAGGGACTGATGCCGGACGGCACCAGCCGCTTTTCGATCGGCAAGGAAAAGATCCATCACTATATGGGCTGCTCGACTTTCTCCAACTTCACCGTGTTGCCCGAGATCGCGGTGGCGAAGGTCGATCCTGACGCGCCCTTCGACAAGATATGCTATATCGGCTGCGGGGTGACGACCGGCGTCGGTGCCGTGCTCAACACGGCGAATGTCGAGGCCGGTGCGACAGCGGTGGTGTTCGGGCTCGGCGGCATCGGGCTCAATGTCATTCAGGGGCTCAGGCTCGCCGGCGCCGACATGATCATCGGCGTCGACCTCAACAACGACAAGAAGGAATGGGGCGAGCGCTTCGGCATGACGCATTTCGTCAACCCGAAGGAGGTTGGCGGGGATGTCGTGTCCCATCTCGTCAACATGACGAAGCGCGGTGCCGACCAGATCGGCGGCGCCGACTACACCTTTGACTGCACCGGCAACACGACCGTCATGCGCCAGGCGCTGGAGGCCTGCCATCGCGGCTGGGGCCAGTCGATCGTCATCGGGGTTGCCGGCGCGGGACAGGAAATCTCCACCCGCCCGTTCCAACTCGTCACCGGCCGCGTGTGGAAGGGCACGGCATTCGGCGGCGCTCGCGGCCGCACCGACGTGCCGAAGATCGTCGATTGGTACATGGCGGGCAAGATCGAGATCGACCCGATGATCACCCACACGCTGACGCTGGACGAGATCAACAAGGGCTTCGACCTCATGCACGCGGGAAAGTCGATCAGAAGCGTCGTCGTTTATTGAATTTCCAGGAGGACAGCCGGCCGCGGAACGGATGTCCCGATTTTTTGACTGTCAACAAGGAGGTGGGAAATGGCTGAAACACTGCATCCGAATATCGACAAGGGGTTGCCCAGAAAGAGCGCGAAGTTCGCGGGCGGCACGCTTGTGTGCGAATGCGTCAACAATCCGGTGACGGTCGAAATCACCGGCCAGGTCCTGCACAACCATGTCTGTGGCTGCACAAAGTGCTGGAAGCCGGCCGGCGCCCTGTTTTCACTCGTCGCCGTCGTCCCGACCGAGAACGTCAAGGTCACGGCCAACAAGTCGAAACTGAAGGTGGTGGACAAGAAGGCGCTGATCCAGCGTCATGCCTGTCGCGCCTGCGGCGTGCATATGTACGGGCCGATCGAACGGGATCATCCGTTCAAGGGCCTCTCCTTCGTCCATCCCGAGCGGTTCAGGGAAAGTGGCTGGGCGCCGCCCGGCTTTGCCGCCTTCGTGTCGTCGATCATCGAGGCCGGCGTCCAGCCGTCGCGTATGAAAGGCATCCGCAACAAGCTCAGGAAGGCGGGCCTGGAACCCTATGACTGCCTGTCGCCCGGCCTCATGGACTACATCGCGGAATGGACGGCCAAGAAAGCGGGTGTGCCGGCGGCCTGAGGCAGTTCGCCGTCAGGATTTGAGCGGGAGCGGTGGATTGGCGGTTCTGAGCCTCGGCGCGGCTGCGACGAGCGCTTTCGTCATGGCGGAGCGCGGATCGGCGATGACCTGCCGCGCGTCGCCGGTCTCGACGATCCTGCCGGCATCCATGATCGCGACGCGATCGGCCATGGCACGCACGACGCCAAGATCGTGCGTGATGAAGAGATAGGCGATGCCTTCCGTCTTCTGAAGATCGCCGAGAAGGGCGAGGATTTCGCCGCGCACAGAGACGTCGAGCGCCGACACGGCCTCGTCCAGAACGATCAGCGATGGTTTCGTGGCGACGGCGCGGGCAATGGCGACGCGCTGGCGCTGGCCACCTGAAATTTCGTGGATAGGCCGGATCGCGAGTTGGTGTGGAAGACCGACCCGTTCGAGTAAAGCGGCGATCGCGGCGGGGCGTTCGGCCCGGCTGGCAAGGCCATGGATGCGGAGCGGATCGCCAAGCGCGCTCGCTACGGTGGCGCGCGGGTTGAAAGCGGCGAGCGGGTCCTGAAACACCATTTGCAGGCGGCCGCGCATCCGGCGCAGCCGCACGCCGCTTAGCGCGCGCCAATCCACTCCGAGGAAGCGCATCTCGCCGCTCTCCGGTTCGACCAGCCGCAGGATAATGCGCGCAAGCGTAGATTTCCCGCTGCCCGACGGCCCGCAAAGTGCCAGCGTTTCGCCGGCCGCGACGGAGAGGCTGACGGTATCGAGCGCGAGAACGGATTTGCCATCGCGTTCAAAGCGTTTCGAGATGCCGTTCAGAAAAAGAATCGGGTCTTTCACGCGCGAGGATCCGAAACGGGCGGGTCAGTTGTCGAGACCCAGATGAGAGTCCAGGAGACTTCGCGTGTAGGGATTTTGCGACGCGCTGACAATGGTTTCCGTGTCACCGATCTCCATCAGCCGACCATGCCTGAGCACGGCGATCCGATCCGCGATGTCGGAAGCAAGCGCGATGTCGTGGCTAATGAAGAGGAGCGCCATATCCTCCTGTTCGACGAGATCGCGGACCAGCGCCATAATGTCCGCCTGCACGATGGTGTCGAGCGCGCTCGTCGCTTCGTCGGCGATCAGGAGCGCCGGCCGCGCCGCAATCGCGGCGGCGATCGCAACGCGCTGCTTCTGGCCGCCGGAAAGCTGGTGCGGATAGGCGCGCAGCATCTGTTCGGGATCGGGAAGTTTTACGCGCGCGAAAAGATCGGCGGCGAGCCGGAAAGCGCCCGGCCAGGCGAGGCCGCAATGTGCGCGGGCGACTTCCGCCACCTGTTCCCCGACCGTCAATACCGGATCGAGGCTGGCAGCCGGGTCCTGGAAGACGAAGCCGATGTCACGGCCGGGGAGTGGTTTTCCCGTTTGGCTGGTCAGGCCGGGCCACTCGATCATGCCGCCGGTTTCCGCGTCGCCGGGCAGCAGCCCAGCAATGGCAAGAGCACGCTAGCCCTCGCCATTGCTG
>SCRB01000446.1 GCA_004299545.1 Rhizobiaceae bacterium | reverse complement strand
CGGCGACCGGCGCGACAAGCTCGCGCTATCGCTCCGTCTCGGTGGTGGCAGACAGCGCCACGACGGCCGACGCGCTCTCTACCGCGTTTTCCCTGATGCCCACCGAGGCGATCGCCCCGATCGCGCGCCGGCTGCGATTGAACGTGTACCTGGCCATGCCGGACGGCAGCCAGAAGACGCTGAACGTCGTGTGAACCCGTCGGCTTGCGGGACAGCGCCCGGGAAGCCGCATCTTCATATCGTTGCTGATCTTCATGACTTGGGCACATATCGAAAATGTCGAGAGCCTGGCCACTTCGTTGAGGAGCGCAGCCTCGTCCGATTTCGGGATATTCCTGCTGCTCTGCTTCGCCGCCGCGCTGGGCCTCGCGGCAGTGATCATCGGGGCAATCCTGGGCATTGCAATCCCGGGAGCCCGCAGGGTCGCCGCCAGGACCGATCCGGCGCGGCAGGCCGTGGCCAAGGCGCCGCCGACCGACCGTCCGCTCCTCATCCTCTATGCGAGCGAGACCGGCAACAGCCGTGAGCTCGCCGTTGCCGCGGGAGCCGCCGCACAGCGGCTGGGGCTGAAGGTGCGCGTCGCCGACATGGCGGCAATCACCGTCAAGGAAGCGGCGAAGACGCTGGATTTGATGGTGATCGCCAGCACCTGGGGGGAAGGAGAACCGCCGCCGCGCGCTGTCGATTTCTACCGCTCCCTGATGGCCTCCGACGCGCCGAGATTCGACGGCGTCCGGTATGCGGTTCTCGCGCTCGGAGATCGGGCCTACGCCAATTTCGAGAATTTCTGCCGCCTCGGACGCACGATAGACATCCGTCTTGCCGAGCTTGGCGGAACGCGGATGGCCGAGCGGAGCGAATGTGATGCGGATTACGAGAGCCAGGCCGGCGAATGGATTGGGGCACAACTGACGAGGCTGGGTTCCTCGGAGACGCCGGTCCTTGTCGATATGGGCACCGAACCCGCCTCCGCCGGGCGCACGCATCCTTTCGACGCCGTCGTCGCCGAAAAGAGCAATTTGAACGGCGCCGGTTCGACGACTTCAACCTACCATCTCTCGCTGTCTCCTTCCGATTTCGATGTCCCCTACGAGCCCGGCGATTCGATTGGCCTGTTTCCCGAAAACGATTCCGGCCTCATTGCCGAGATTCTTTCCGTCGCGGGACTGTCGTCGAACGTGGCGCTGCGCGATTCGATGCGGACCCATTACGACATTACCTCGCTGACCCTTTCACAGATCAAGGCCTATGCCGCCTTCACCTCAGACCCGGCGATCGCGAAGATTGCCGCCAGCGAGGCTCTCGCCGCGGAATATCTTGAAGGCGGGCGGCAGTTGATCGATCTCATGGCGGCAGCGCCGGTCAGGCTGAGCGCCGAGCAGCTCACGAGCCTGTTCAGGCGCCTGCAGCCGAGGCTCTATTCGATCGCTTCCAGCCGCAAGGCAACGCCGGGGCAGATCGATCTGCTGGTCGCCGCGATAGCGTATGATGCGTTCGGGCGTCTG
>SCRB01000445.1 GCA_004299545.1 Rhizobiaceae bacterium | reverse complement strand
CTGCTCATGCAGCCCGTGAGAAGCGCGGCGCATGCCACGGCAGCCAAGGTGAGATAGATTTTTGTCTTCATCCCGGATTCCATCAACCCCCGCGCGAAACTTCGCCCGATTCGAGCCTCTTTTTCGCCAACTTTCATAAGTGCGGTTGTGTTTGCTTGCCAAGCACCTAAATCCCTTCATGGCGGAATCGAGTGCGGTTCCACCGGTGGTTATGGCAATTGTGTCACAGCAATTCACGAAAGTGTGATCGCTGGGCCATTCAGGAGGCAGCGTGATGAATGTCGGCGATGCTGCGGAACGGTCGGGTCTGCCCGCCAAGACGATCCGCTATTACGACGAAATCGGATTGATCCGCCCTGGCCGCTCGCAAAACGGCTATCGCACCTACAGTCCGGCCGACATCCATCGCCTGGCATTCCTTCGACGCGCGCGCGGGTTGGGCTTTTCCATCGAGGATTGCCGCCATCTCATGGCGCTCTATGAGGACCGAAGCCGCGCCAGCCATGAGGTGAAGCGCATCGCCGCCGCCCATGTCGAAGCCATCGAGGAAAAGCTGCGCGAATTACAATCGATGCGCTCGACCTTGCAGCGGCTGGTCCATGCCTGCAACGGCGACGATAGGCCGGATTGTCCGATCCTTGACGACATCGCCGGAGAGACAATGGACGCCGCTTGAGCCTGCTTTTTGCCGGCCTGCCATATTTGCGTGGATCGAAGCCCGATACCGATTGACGCCTGCCTCCGTCGTAAGGATAGAGATGGTTCCATGACCAGTGTTCCCGTCGTCGGTATCGTTCGCCTTCCGCACGCCGAAGGCCTTGAACTCCCCGCTTATGAAAGTGAGGGCGCGGCAGGTATGGATCTGCGCGCCGCGGTGGCCGCCGACCGGGAACTCATCATCCTTCCCGGCCGGCGTGTTTTGGTGCCGACCGGCATCATCCTGGAACTGCCGTCCGGCTTCGAGGGCCAGGTAAGGCCGCGCTCGGGCCTCGCCCTGAAGCATGGCATCACCTGCCTCAATACGCCCGGAACGATCGACAGCGATTATCGCGGCGAGGTCAAGGTCCTGCTGGTCAATCTCGGCGATGAGGATTTTGCGGTGACGCGGGGAATGCGCGTCGCCCAACTCGTCGTTGCTCCCGTCAGCCGCGCCAAGGTCGAGATTCGCAGCCTTGCGGGGACGACGGCCCGCGGCGAGGGCGGCTTCGGCTCGACAGGACTGGCATAAAGCTTCTCCCGCGGTGCAGGGTTTCTCGCACCGATTCATCCTGACAATCATCGCTTTCGCAGCTGGGTGCCGGCAGCTTATATTAGGATCCGTATACCTGTTGAAAGGGCACGGTTCGGCGCGGAGGAAGAACAATGGCGTCAGGGATGACAAGCGAATTTCGTAAGCTGCACGAGGGACCGGGTGCGTTCCTGATCCCCAATCCGTGGGATATCGGCACGGCCAAGGTCCTCGCCGCGCTCGGCTTCAAGGCTCTCGCGACGACAAGTGCGGGCTTTGCCTTTTCGCGCGGTCTGCCCGACGGCGGCGTCCCCTTCGAAGTGAGGATGGCGCATTGCCGGGAAATCGTCGGCGCGACGGAATTGCCGGTTTCGGCCGACCTCGAAAAAGGCAAGGGCGACACGCCCGACAGCGCGGGAGAAACGATTTTCGCCGCCGAGGCCGCCGGGCTCGCCGGCTGTTCGATCGAGGATTCGACAGGCGACCAGCGCAAGCCGATCTATGATTTCGGCCTTGCGGTGGAGCGCGTCGCCGCCGCGGCCGAAGCGGCGCGCGCCTTGAACCGGGATTTCGTCTTCACGGCGCGTTGCGAGAATTTCTTCCAGGGTAAACATGACATCGACGACACGATCAAGCGCTTGCAGGCCTATGAACGCGCCGGCGCCGACGTGCTCTATGCGCCGGGCCTGACCGACATCGAGACGGTGCGCGCCGTCTGTTCGGCTGTCTCGAAGCCGGTGAACGTGCTTGCCGTCCACCAGCTCAGCCTGCGCGAGCTTTCGGCCGCTGGCGTCCGCCGCGTGTCGCTCGGCTCGCGCCTGACGAACCACGCCTTCGCCGGTCTGGAGAAGGCATGCCGGGAAATGCTTGACTACGGCACCTTCACTTTCGCGCGCGAGACGATGGCGCTCGGGTCCCTGCAGGCATTCTTTTCCCGCGACGCCGCCAAATGAATCCACTCCAGGTCGTGGACATGCACACCGGCGGCGAGCCGCTCAGGATCGTCACCGCCGGCTATCCGCCGCTGCCGACGGGGATGACGATCCTCGAAAAGCGCGCCTATGTGCGCGATCATCTCGACCATCTCCGGCGCCTCCTGATCTTCGAGCCGCGCGGCCATTACGACATGTATGGCGCGCTTCTCGTCGAGCCGAACCTGCCGGGCGCGGATTTAGCCGTGCTCTTCATGCACAATGAAGGCTATTCGACCATGTGCGGCCATGCCGTCATCGCGCTTGGCCGCTACGCCGTCGATAATGGTCTGGTGGAGGCCGTCGAGCCTGTCACCGAGGTCAATATCGAATGTCCCTGCGGCCTGGTGCGGGCCTCCGTCGAGGTGAGGGCGGGCAAGACGGGCGCGGTTTCCTTCGAGAGCGTTCCCGCCTTCCTCGTTGCCCGCGATGAGACCATTAATCTGCCGCCTTACGGCCGCATCGGTTTCGATATCGCCTATGGCGGTGCCTTCTATGCGCTGGCCGATTGTCATCAGTTTGGACTGGAATTCGGCGGGGATCGCGCCTCGGCCTTCGTCGCGGCCGCGACCGCGCTGACGGAGAGATTGAAAGAGGTTTTTCCACTCTCCCACCCCGAGCATACCGATCTCGCCTTCCTCTACGGCACCATCCTGACGGACGGGGAAGAAGCGTGGTCGGATCGTCCGACGCGCAATGTCTGTGTCTTCGCCGATGCGGAGGTCGATCGTTCGCCGACAGGCTCAGGTGTTACCGCCCGGCTGGCCGCGATGCATGCGAAAGGATTGATTGCCGTCGGGCAGGAGCGGCTTTTCGAGAGCGTTGTCGGCTCGCAATTCGTCGGCTCGGTTGTGCGCACTCTGAAGGCTGGGTGCCATGACGCGGTCATCGCACGCGTCGCCGGAAGGGCATATTATACCGGAAAAGCGGAATTTGCGCTGGAAGACAATGACGAACTCGGGCGCGGTTTCCTTGTCCGCTGAAAAAGCATCGCTGAGAAAAGGCGATCTGCAAGCCCTAAAAAAGCCCCCCGCCGCTTTCAGCGAGGCATCGCCTGTTCCCGGACGATGAAGCCCATGCGGCGGGCGCAGGCCGGTCCCGGTCCGCGCATGTAATGCCGTTCGGGTCTGTAGCGCGGTATCAGGAATTCGCGAACAGCGATGGCGCAACTGGCCATATGCGTCCACAAGGACATTGTCCCGTCTCCCGTTCAGGTCGGAAGTCCCTTCCGATCCGCCAACCTTAGCGCGGATGCGTGAATGAGCCGTGAACGCGGCTTTAAGGATTCTGCGGGAAAGGACGAATCAGTTCGATGGGCCGCTGAAGCCGCCCCGTGCCAAAAGCGAGGAGGCGAAAGCCTCCCGTCCCTTTGGCGTGAACATGACGACGCGGCTTTTCGGATCGCGGCGCGCCCATTTTTCGCGGAAGATCTGGTCCAGGATGGCGGCGCCCAGAGAGCCGGCAAGATGAGAGCGCCTGACGCTCCAGTCGAGGCAGGCGCGGCAGACGGCACGACGCTGGCGCGAGAGCGTTTCGAGGTTGATGTCGTGCACCTCGCAGAACATCTTCGCCCCTGGTCCGAGCGCCAGCCTATCCTTGTCCTGCACAATGACCCGCTGGCGCAGCAGGCTGTCGAGGAGTGCCACGCCGGCATCGCCGGCGAGATGATCGTAGCAGATGCGTGCTTCGCGCATTTTCGCGTCCCTGGGGCCGGGGCGGGCGCGCTTTGGTCCGGCTGCGCCGACACCCATGATCGCCTCCAGCATCGCCGCGACGTCCGATCCCGAAAGGGCGTAATAGCGGTGACGGCCCTGCGATGCGACGACGAGGAGGCCGCCTTCGGTCAGCTTGGCGAGATGCGAACTCGCGGTCTGCAGCGTCACGCCCGCTTCGAGCGCCAGTTCGCTCGCCGTGAGCGCGCTTCCGCCCATCAGCGCGCTCAGCATGTTCGCGCGCGCCGGTTCGCCGACAAGGCTCGCCACCCTTGCAAGATCAGGTCCATTTTTCATAGTTCGACCGTAATCGAAGCATCGATGTGGAACAAGCGCTATTCTCTTCTTCGCCGGGTATCGGCCGGCGCCAGTTGGAATCCCTTGTCGCGCGCTTCCAAGGCGCGAATGGGGCGGTGCGCGCGAATCCTGGCCGAGCGAGCTTCGAGGAGAGCCAAATGACGATCACCTGCTTTATCCGTTATGAGATCGACCCCTATGCAAGGGACGAATTTGTGCAGTATGCGCGCGGCTGGGGGAAGGTTATCCCGCGCTGCGGTGCCGATCTGATCGGGTATTTCGCCCCGCATGAAGGGTCCGCGACGACAGCCTATGGCGTTTACAACATCGCCGCCCTCGCCGACTATGAAGCCTATCGGGAACGCCTGGTCGCCGACCCGCTTGGCCAGGAGAATTATGCCTTCGCGAAGCGCGAGAGATTCATTCGTCGCGAGGATCGCATCTTCCTCGGGCGCGTGGACATTTAAATAGATCGGAATTTGAGGAGATAACGATGATCGCAGTTATATTCGAGGTCGAACCGGCCGAAGGCCGCTTCGATTCCTATCTTGATTTTGCCGGCAGATTGAAACCGCTGCTCGAACAGGTGGACGGCTTCATTTCGGTAGAGCGCTTCCAGAGCATCAGCGATCCGAAAAGGATCGTATCGCTTTCCTTCTGGCGCGACGAGGATGCTGTGGCGGCGTGGCGCAACACGGCCGAGCATCGTGCAGCCCAGAAAGCAGGCCGAAACGGCGTTTTTGCCGACTACCGGCTGCGCATCGGCCATATCGTCCGCGATTACGGCATGGACCGCCGCGAGGAGGCGCCGCCGGACAGCAGGCAGGTTAACGACGTAACGTCTTTCTGAATCTCCGCAAGGCGACACGCTGCGTAGGGCGATTGCCGGACCGGCCCTTCTTCAGGCAAAGGAACGGGTGGCGCTGGGTCGCTTCTTTTCGCGCAAGGCGACGCCTTTATGGACATGCACCATGAGAGCGGCGGCAAAGAGCGGCGTCAGGAGGTTGAGAAGCGGGACCGCCAGGAATGCCGCGATGATCAGGCCGAAAATGAAGACGGTGAGCGCGTTTTGCCGGCGCAGCGCTTTCGCGTCCGCTTCGGAGAGGAAGCGCATCGCCGCGAATTCGAAGAATTGCCGGCCGAGCAGATAGCCGTTTACGACGAAGAAGGCGATGAAATTGACGCCGGGCACAAGCAGCAAGAGAAGCGCCGCGATATTGCCGGCGACGATCACGCCGAAGAACTTGACCGACAGGATGAGCGAAGGGATGAGCGGCATCGGGCGGCCCGGCGGGTCCGCCGGATAATCCTTGCGCTCGACCGCTTCCGCGACGTCGTCGATGAAAAAGCCGGCAATGATCGCTGAGACGGGCCCGATCAGGAAGGCGAGGCCGATTGCAAGGCCGAGGCCCGCAAGAATGGCGGCTGCAAAGCCGAACCACTCTGTCCATGTCGGCAGTCCCGGCCAGAAGGATGCCATCCAGGGGAGCGCGAAAGTGTCGAAAAATCCGTGTAGGAGCAGCCACAGGATGACGAGAGCGGCGAGCGTCAGCCCGAGCGATTTCATGAACACGGCCCTGAAAGCGGGCGAAAAAAGCTCCGTCAATGCGGCGCGCGTGGCGTTGATGATCATCCGGCGAACTCCGGCTTGAGCCATGGCCCAGCCGCCCGCACATAGGGTGGCCAAACGAGCGGCGCAAGCGCGATGGGGTCGAAAGGGCGCTTAAACAGCTCCCTTCGGGCATGCAAGCCTTGCAAATCGGGGGCGGGACGCTACACGGAAAGCCGTCTTGCCTGCGTGGCATTCCCCGGAACCGCTCGAAACGGAGAATTTCATGAGCCGATATGACGTGCTTTGCATCGGCAACGCCATCGTCGACATCATCGCTGCGGCCGAAGACGATTTCATCGTCGACAACGGCATCATCAAGGGCGCGATGAACCTGATCGACGCGGAAAGGGCGGAATTGCTTTACGCGCGCATGGGACCGGCGACGGAAGCCTCTGGCGGCAGCGCCGGCAACACGGCGGCGGGGCTCGCCAGTTTCGGCAGCAAGGCCGCCTTTTTCGGCAAGGTTTCATCGGATCCTCTCGGCGATCTTTATACGCGCGATATCCGCTCGAAGGGCGTCGCCTTCGACACGAAGCCGCTTTCCGGTACCCCGCCGACCGCGCGCTCGATGATTTTCGTCACGCCCGACGGCGAGCGCTCCATGAACACCTATCTCGGTGCCTGCGTCGAGCTTGGGCCCGACGATGTCGAGCCGGAGAAGACGGAAGCCAAGGTGACCTATTTCGAAGGTTATCTGTGGGACCCGCCGCGCGCCAAGGACGCCATCCGCCTGGCGGCGCGGCTGACGCATGAGGCCGGCGGCGAGGTCGCCATGACGCTTTCCGATCCATTCTGCGTCGACCGCTATCGCGACGAATTTCTCGACCTCATGCGTTCCGGCACGGCCGATATCGTCTTCGCCAATCAGCATGAACTGCTGTCGCTCTACCAGACCGCCGATTTCGATACCGCAGTCGCTGCGGTTCGCAAGGACTGTCGCGTCGCGGCGGTGACACGCTCCGCCGACGGTTCCGTCATTCTTCGCGGCGAGGAAACCGTTCCGGTCGAGGCGATGGCGATCGACAGGCTGATCGATACGACGGGCGCGGGGGATCTCTACGCGGCTGGTTTTCTCCACGGCTATACATCCGGCCGCGACCTCGAAACCTGTGGGCGGCTGGGGTCTCTGGCGGCCGGCCTCGTGATCCAGCAGATCGGCC
>SCRB01000444.1 GCA_004299545.1 Rhizobiaceae bacterium | reverse complement strand
GGCGCTATCGACGTCCTCGTCATCGATTCGGTGGCGGCGTTGACGCCGCGCGCTGAGATTGAGGGGGAAATGGGCGATTCGCTGCCAGGCCTCCAGGCGAGACTGATGAGCCAGGCGCTCCGGAAGCTCACCGCCTCCATCTCGCGCTCCAACACGATGGTCATCTTCATCAACCAGATCCGCATGAAGATCGGTGTCATGTTCGGGTCGCCGGAGACGACGACAGGCGGCAACGCGCTGAAATTCTATGCTTCCGTCCGCCTCGACATCCGCCGCATCGGCTCGGTCAAGGACCGCGACGAGGTCGTCGGCAACCAGACGCGCGTCAAGGTCGTCAAGAACAAGCTCGCGCCGCCCTTCAAACAGGTCGAATTCGACATCATGTATGGCGAGGGCGTTTCCAAGACGGGCGAACTGGTCGATCTGGGCGTGAAGGCAGGCATCGTCGAAAAATCCGGCGCCTGGTTCTCCTACAATTCCCAGCGTCTCGGTCAGGGGCGCGAGAACGCCAAGCTATTCCTGCGCGATAACCCCGAGGTTGCGCAGGAGATCGAACTTGCCCTGCGCCAGAATGCGGGGCTGATCGCCGAGCGTTTCCTGGAGAATGGCGGGCCGGGCGGACTGGACGATACGGATGAGGCGACGGGCATGTAGCCCGCTACCGCTTTCACTCCTGAAAATCCCTGGATTTCAGACTGCCGGCTTCCTGCCGGCAGTTCCGTTCGAGCATGGCAACGGCCCCGCCATTCTTTAATTCAGGGGCCGTTTCCTGTTTCTGGACAGGAATAGAGGCTGACGCTACAAGGCCTGATCCGGTTGCCGGCGGTCCCCGAAGGTTTGAAGAATATGAACAGCGTCAACGAGATCAGGTCCACTTTTCTCGATTATTTCCGGAAGAACGGCCATCAGGTCGTTCCCTCCAGTCCGCTTGTGCCGCGCAACGATCCGACACTCATGTTCACCAATGCCGGCATGGTGCAGTTCAAGAACGTGTTCACGGGGCTTGAGCAACGTTCCTACTCGCGCGCCACGACGGCGCAAAAATGCGTCCGCGCTGGCGGCAAGCACAACGATCTCGACAATGTCGGCTATACGGCGAGGCATCTCACCTATTTCGAGATGCTCGGCAATTTCTCCTTCGGCGATTATTTCAAGGAGCGCGCGATCGAGCTTGCCTGGAACCTGATCACCAGGGATTTCGGCCTGCCGAAGGACAAACTTCTGGTGACGGTCTACCACACTGACGACGAAGCGGCTGGCCATTGGAAGAAGATCGCGGGGCTTTCTGATGACCGGATCATCCGTATTCCCACCTCGGACAATTTCTGGGCGATGGGCGATACCGGTCCCTGCGGTCCCTGCTCGGAAATCTTTATCGACCGCGGCGAGCATATCTGGGGCGGCCCGCCCGGCAGCCCCGAGGAGGACGGCGATCGTTTCCTCGAATTCTGGAATCTCGTCTTCATGCAATATGAGCAGGTCTCCAGGGAAGAGCGCCTCGACCTGCCGCGCCCGTCGATCGATACCGGCATGGGGCTGGAGCGCATGGCGTCCATCCTGCAGGGTGTCGACAGCGTCTTCGAGACGGACCTTTTCCGCCATTTGATCGATGCCGCCGCCTCGGCGCTCGGCCGGGGGCCGGACAAGGAGAGCGTGGCGTCGTTTAGGGTCATCGCCGACCACTTGCGCTCGTCCTGCTTCCTGATCGCCGATGGCGTCCTCCCCTCCAACGAGGGGCGTGGCTATGTGCTGAGGCGCATCATGCGCCGCGCCATGCGCCATGCCCAGCTTCTTGGCGCTGCCGAGCCGCTGATGTGGCGCCTCGTGCCGGCGCTCGTGCGTGAGATGGGACAGGCCTATCCCGAACTCGTGCGCGGCGAGGCTTTGATCACCGAAACGCTGAAACTGGAGGAGACCCGCTTCCGCAAGACACTGGCACGCGGCCTTGGCCTGCTTTCCGACGCCACCGGGAGCATGGCCAGGGGCGACCGGCTCGACGGCGAAACGGCGTTCAAACTCTACGATACTTATGGATTCCCGCTCGACCTGACGCAGGATGCGTTGCGCCAGCGCGGCATCGATGTCGACCTTGAAGGGTTCGGCGCGGCGATGGAGCGGCAGAAGGCGGAGGCACGCGCAAGCTGGGCCGGGTCCGGCGAGGCGAAAACCGACGCCATATGGTTCATAGTGCGTGATCGCGTCGGGCCGACCGAGTTTCTGGGTTATGAGACGGAAAAGGCGGAAGGCGTCGTTACGGCTCTGGTGAGGGACGGCGCGTTCGTGGACGAGGCGGGGGAGGGCGAAACCGTCGGCATCGTCGTCAACCAGACTCCTTTTTATGGCGAATCCGGCGGCCAGATGGGCGATACCGGCATGATGGTTGGCGACCGCCTCGTCATCGAGGTCACCGACACGCAGAAGCGCGGCGACGGCGTCTTCGTCCACAACGGGCTTGTGAAGGAGGGCACGGTCGGCACCGGCCTCGCCGTCGAGATGGAGGTGGACCACGCCCGCCGCTCGAAGCTTCGTGCCAACCACTCGGCCACTCACCTTATTCATGAGGCGCTGCGCGAGGTGCTCGGCACGCATGTTGCACAAAAAGGTTCGCTTGTCGCACCCGATCGGCTCCGCTTCGATATCTCCCACAACAAGCCCATTCCGTCCGACGAGCTCGAGCAGGTCGAAGCCATGGCGAACGAGATCGTCATCCAGAACGGCCCCGTCACTACGCGGCTGATGTCGGTGGACGACGCGCGAGCCGAAGGGGCGATGGCGCTGTTCGGCGAGAAATATGGCGACGAGGTGCGGGTGGTGTCGATGGGCACCGCGCTGCATGGCGAGAAGGCCAACCGACCCTATTCGATCGAATTGTGCGGCGGCACCCATGTGAATGCGACTGGCGACATCGGGCTGGTGCGCATCCTGTCCGACAGCCCGGTGGCGGCCGGCGTGCGCCGCATCGAGGCGCTGACCGGCGAGGCAGCGCGCAAATATCTCGACGAGCAGGACAGACGCCTCAAGGCGATCGCCTCGACATTGAAGATCGCGCCAGCCGATGTCGCGGATCGCGTCGAAGCGCTGGTGGACGAACGGCGCAAGCTCGAGCGGGAACTGGCGGAAGCGCGCAAGAAGCTGGCGCTGGCCGGCGGCTCGGCAAGTGCCGCGCAGGGCTCCGACATCGCCGAGGTAAACGGGACAAAGTTCCTCGGCAAGGTCGTTCAGGGTGTAGCGCCGCGTGACCTGAAATCGCTTGCCGACGACGGCAAGAAATCGCTCGGTTCAGGCGTCGTCGCCTTTGTCGGTCTCGGGGAAGACGGCAAGGCAAGCGTCGTCGTCGGCGTCACCGACGATCTGACAAAAAGATTCTCCGCCGTCGATCTGGTCCGCAAGGCGTCCGCCGTGCTCGGCGGGCAGGGCGGCGGCGGCCGCCCCGATATGGCGCAGGCCGGCGGGCCGGATGGTGCTAGGGCCGATGCGGCCATAAACGCGGTTTCGGCTGCGCTGACCGCCGCTGCCTGACGGTAGAGACGTTGGCCGGATTTGCCGGCCAACGCTGATGCAACCTTTCGCTTACAGGCGAGGCAACAGGCGCGCCGCTGTTTTATTCGGCGGGCGCCGCCCCGAGGGGTAACGGTTCATCCTCGAACAGCGACTTCCACGCCAGGCCGCCGACGATAGCGCCGACGATGGGAGCGAGCCAGAAAAGCCAAAGCTGGCCGAGGGCGTCCGTCTGCGCAAAGAACGCCACGCCGGTTGAGCGCGCGGGATTGACCGACGTGTTGGTCACCGGGATCGTCACCAGATGGATCAGCGTCAGCGTCAATCCGATGGCAAGAGGCGCGAAGCCGGCGGGCGCTCTCGCATGCGTGGTGGCAAGAATGATGAAGATGAAAAATCCCGTCATCACCGCTTCGATGATGAAGCAGGAAAGCAGCGCATATTTGCCGGGCGAGAGCGCGCCATAGCCGTTCGTGGCAAAAGCGCCAGCGGCAAAGTCCGGCTTACCGGACGCGATGACATAGAGTACCGCCGCCGCGACAATCGCACCGACCACCTGCACGATGATATAGCCGATGAGGTCGCTGACCGGCATGCGGCCCGCAACCGCGACGCCGATGGAGACGGCCGGGTTGAAATGGCCTCCTGAAATATTGCCAACCGCATAGCACATCGTCACAACGGTCAGGCCGAACGCGAGCGCCACTCCCAGAAAACCGATCCCGAGTGCCGGAAAGGCCGCGGCGAGCACGGCGCTGCCGCAGCCGCAAAACACGAGCCAGAATGTGCCGAAGAATTCGGCCGCCAATTTCCTCTGCATGATTCCCTCCAGCGGTGAGCCCCCGCAGGGAATCTACGTTGAGTCGCGGCGGGCGGGAAGCAGGGGTCAAAACAGACGGCGAAGATCGGCAAAACCACCGTCCTGGGAGTGGCCGGTCAGGCTTTTGTCGTCAGGCCATCGCCTTCTGAAGGTTCTCGTCCACCTTGTCGAGGAAGCCGGTTGTGGAGAGCCAGGGTTGGTCGGGGCCGATGAGAAGAGCAAGATCCTTGGTCATCGAGCCGCTTTCGACGGTCGCGACGCAGACTTTCTCAAGTGTGTCGGAAAACTTCTTCAGGTCCTCGTTGCCGTCGAGCTTGGCGCGGTGCGCCAGACCGCGCGTCCAGGCGAAGATGGAAGCGATCGAATTGGTCGATGTTTCCTCGCCCTTCTGATGCTGGCGGAAATGGCGCGTCACGGTGCCGTGTGCGGCTTCCGCCTCGACCGTCCTGCCGTCCGGCGTCATCAGCACCGAGGTCATCAGGCCGAGCGAGCCGAAGCCCTGCGCCACGGTGTCGGACTGCACGTCGCCGTCATAGTTCTTACAGGCCCAGATATAGCCGCCCGACCATTTCAGGCTCGACGCCACCATGTCGTCGATCAGCCGATGTTCGTAGGTGAGCTTGCGCGCCTTGAATTCGGCCTCGAATTCCTTCTCGTAGACTTCCTGGAAAATGTCCTTGAAGCGGCCGTCATAGACCTTGAGAATGGTATTCTTGGTCGAGAGATAGACCGGGTAGTTGCGCAAGAGGCCGTAATTAAGCGAAGCGCGGGCGAAGTCGCGGATGGAATCATCGAGATTGTACATCGCCATGGCGACACCCGAACCCGGAGCGTCGAACACCTCGTGCTCGATCACCTTGCCATCTTCGCCGATGAACCTGATCGACAGCTTACCCTTGCCGGGATAGCGGAAATCGGTGGCGCGATACTGGTCGCCATAGGCATGGCGGCCGATGACAATCGGCTTGGTCCAGCCGGGCACCAGGCGCGGCACGTTGCGGCAGATGATCGGCTCGCGGAAAATGACGCCGCCCAAGATGTTGCGGATCGTGCCGTTGGGCGACTTCCACATCTTCTTGAGGTTGAATTCCTTGACGCGGGCCTCGTCGGGCGTGATCGTCGCGCATTTCACGCCGACGCCGTATTTCTTGATGGCTTCCGCCGCATCGACCGTCACACGGTCTTCGGTGGCGTCGCGATGCTCGACGCCGAGATCGTAATAATCGAGATTGATGTCCAGATAGGGGTGGATCAGCTTGTCCTTGATGAGCTGCCAGATAATGCGCGTCATCTCGTCGCCGTCGAGTTCGACGACTGGATTTGCGACTTTGATCTTGGCCATGGGCAGTCTCCGGGAAAGCGTGTTTGGGAGGATGGTTCGCGCCCCTATAGCACCCGCAGCACCGCGCGCAAATGGAAAGCGGCCGGGGCGATCGGCGAGCCTGGCTTGGTGCTTTCCTGGGGGATCAGTCTTTCGCCGGAAGGGCGCCAGCGAAAGCGATCGCAAGGCCGACCCATTTTTGAAGCGCCGCGTCGCCCAGCCTGTCGGCTGCGACGACAATATAATCCTTCATCGGCCGGCCGCGCATAACCATGCGCTCGACTCCCGGCTCCGTGAGCGCC
>SCRB01000443.1 GCA_004299545.1 Rhizobiaceae bacterium | reverse complement strand
TCGCATGGCGGAGGCGCTCATGCCTGCATCTCCATCGCCCGCGTCACTTCCTTGCCGAGCTGTTCCCATATGGCGCCGCGCATTTCGCCGAATTCAGCGCCGTTCATCGTTTCGACTGTACGCGGCCGCCTGATCGTGACGGGGAAGGTCGCAAGCAGCCGTCCCGGATGGGCCGACATCAGGATGACGCGATCGCCGAGCAGGATCGCCTCGTCGAGGCTGTGCGTGATGTAAACGACGGTCTTGCGCGTTTCGTCCCAGATCCGCAGCAATTCGTCCTGCAGGACGATGCGCGTCTGCGCATCGAGCGCGCCGAGCGGCTCGTCCATCAAAAGCACTTCGGGATCATTGGCGAGCGCACGCACGATCGAGACGCGCTGCTTCATGCCGCCCGAAATCTGGTGCGGATAGTAATGCGCGAATTTCCGCAAACCCACGCGTTCGAGCCAGCGCTCGGCGATTTCCAGCCTTTCGGGCCGGGAAACGCCGCGCATCTGCAAACCGAACGCGACATTGTCGATCACCGTCTTCCACGGAAAGACGGCGTATTCCTGGAAGACAACACTGTTGAGCGGCTTCTTCGGGTCGGCGCCGGGCCGGATGAAAAGCGTGCCGGAACTATGGCTGTCGAGGCCGGCCACCATCCTGAGGAATGTCGATTTACCGCAACCCGACGGTCCGACGATGCAGACGAATTCGCCCTCCGCCACGTCGAGGCTGAAATCGTCCACCGCCGTCATCGGCCCGTTGACGGTCTGATAGACCTTGCAGACATTGCGCGCGACGATCTTCGCCGGGGCATCCGTCATCTCGTCTGTCGAAATGGCGTTCATCTTCGGCTTTCCGGGCGACCGGGGCGAAGAACCCGCCCCGGCGCGCATCCCGATCATTTCCGTCTATTCCCCGGCCTTGCCAAGATCGGCGAGTGCGTCGTCGACGAACGTGGTGTCGACCACCTTTTTCAGGTCGATCGGCGTGGTGTAGTCCGTGCGGCCGTCCTCGCGGTGGACCCGTTCGACATCGGCGAGCCCCTTGAGCGGTATGATCATGTCCGGATCGTAGACCGCCGGCTTCGCGGCCTTGAGCGCGGCTTCCGTCGAGGTCGTGTATTTCATGTAGGCGTCCATGTTGGGCTGGGAATAATAGTCCTTGCCCTGCATCAGGCGCGCCGCCTCCATCAGCGCCAGGACGAAGCGCTTGGCCGCCTCGGGCCGCTCCTTGATGAATTTGCCCGAGCCGACGAAGGCAACCGTCATCAGACCGGGGGTCAGGTCGGTCGCCAGCACCGTCGCGTCGCCTGCCTTGAGCGCCTGCACCGAATAGGGCGGCGCGGCAAGCGCGGCATCGACGGCACCGCTCTTGAGCGCCGCGGGAATATCGGGATTGCCGATATTCTCCAGATCGACGTCGCGGATGGTGAGGTGGGCGCGCTCGAGCGCCTTGGCGATCAGATATTCTGCGCCGCTGCCCGGCCCACCGGCCGCGCCAAGCTTCTTGCCTTTCAGGTCGGCGATCGTCTTGATGCCCTTGGCCTTGTTGCTGAGCAGAAGCTCCGTCGTGCTGCCCTTCATCGGCTCACGGCCGCCCGGCGCGATGATGCGGATGTCGAGACCCCTGTTCCAGCTGTTCCAGAGCGATGTCACGATGGCGATGCCGCCGACATCGACGGAGCCTTTGTTGAGGAAGGCGATCGCCTCCGTGCCGGATTTCACCTTCTCGATATCGACGTCCAGCCCGTATTTCTTGAAGATGCCGCGATCGGCCGCAACGTAGAGCGCTGCGAATTTCATGATCGGCACATAGGCGACCGTGACCTTCTGCGGCGGATTGAGCGGCGCCGGTTCTTTCGCCGAAGCGGTGGT
>SCRB01000442.1 GCA_004299545.1 Rhizobiaceae bacterium | reverse complement strand
CAGGGAGGTAGCCTGATGAACCGCTATGCGTTCGGCGCCGACGAGCACCTTTTCGTCGAGTGCGATGAAGAAATGTCGCTGGGGGCGTTTTTCAAGAGCCTCTCGATGACGACGGCCATCCGCGAAAGCCGCATTGCCGGCGTCACCGAGATTTGCCCGTCCAACGCGTCGTTCCAGGTCAAGTTCGACCCGGACGTGATTTCGCCCGACGATATCCTGCGCGAGGTCAAGGCGATCGAGCGCGATGCCGAGAAGGCCGACCCGGTCATAAAGACCCGCATCGTCGAAATGCCGGTCTACTATCAGGATCCCTGGACGCACGAAACGATGATGCGGTTCCGCGACCGCCATCAGGAACCGTCTTCGACCGACCTGGAATATGCGGCGCGGATCAACGGCTTCGCTGACGTCGATGCCTTCGTCAAGGCCCATAGCGGTTCGCCATGGTTCGTTTCGATGGTCGGCTTCGTCGCCGGGCTGCCTTTCATGTACCAGATGGTCGATCGGCCCAGGCAGTTGCAGGTGCCGAAATACTTGCGCCCGCGCACCGACACGCCGAAGCTGACGGTCGGCTATGGCGGCTGCTTCACGGCAATCTATTCCGTGCGTGGCGCCGGCGGCTACCAGATGTTCGGCATCACCCCGATGCCGATCTTCGACCCGACGCAGGAAACCAGCTACCTGCGCGATTTCATGGTGTTCTTCAAGCCGGGCGACATCGTTAAATTCCGCCCCATCGGGCGGGAGGAATACGACCAGGCTGTCGCCGATGTCGATCAAGGCAAATTCATGCCGCCTACGGCGGAAACCGAGTTCGACCTGCGCGAATTCCAGTCCGACATCAATGCCTACAACCACAGGCTGGAGGGCATGCTCCATGGCCATTAAGGTTCTCCATCCCGGCCTCGCAACGACGGTCCAGGATCTCGGCCGGCCAGGTTATTTCCACCTCGGCATTCCGATCGGCGGCGCCATGGACCGCCTCGCCCTGCGCGCGGGGAACCTGCTTGTCGGGAACGATGAAGGCGCGGCCGCCCTCGAGGCCGTTTTCCTCGGCCCGAAACTCGAATTCTCCTCCGATGCGACCGTTGCCGTGACCGGCGCGAAGATGCCGATCAGCGTCGACGGCGAAGAGAGGCAGAGCTGGACCGCCTTCAAGGTCAGGAAGGGTCAGGTCCTGAGCTTCGACTATCTTCAATCGGGCGCGCGCATCTATATCGCCGTTTCCGGAGGTATCGACGTGCCGAAGGCGCTGGGCAGCCGTTCGACCTATGCGATCGGTGCGCTTGGAGGTGTCAACGGGCGCGCCATAGCCGAGGGCGACGAACTGCCGCTCGGCGTGGGCGCCCCGGCTGCGGAAGGCAGGACCGTCCCGGAGAAGCTGCGGCGCCGGCCCGGCGTGCCGGCCGAGCTGCGGATTCTTCCCGGCCTCTACTGGCATCGCATCACCGAGCAGTCCGGCCGCAATTTCTTCGACGACGAATGGAAGGTGGCGCCTGAGGCGGACCGCATGGGCTATCGCTTCCGGGGCGGCCGCAAGCTCGAATTCAACGAACGTACACAGCCCTTCGGCGCCGGGTCCGACCCGTCGAACATTGTCGACAGCTGCTACCCTTACGGTTCCGTGCAGGTTCCGGGTGGTACAGAGCCGATCATCCTGCACCGGGACGCGGTCTCGGGCGGTGGCTATTTCATGCTCGGGACAGTCATTTCCGCCGATATGGACCTCATCGGCCAATTGCAGCCGCACACGCCGACGCGCTTCGTGAAGGTCGATATGGAGCAGGCCCTGTCGGCGCGCGCAGACAGAAGCGCGCTCATAGAGCGGATAAGAGCCGCACTCATGTGAATTCCATCCGGAATATCTATCGCGAACAATGGGGAGGAATACCATGCGATACAGAGGCAGACAGAAACTGGCGACGGGAGCAGCGCTCGCCTTCGCCATGGCAATGACGACGACGCTGACCACGCAGGCGTTCGCCGCCAAGTGGTATCCTTATGACGCGGCCAAGATCACGCCGCCGTTCTCGGCGGACGGGACATCCTCGGACGTTTCCTATGTCCCGCTGGAGAAGGCCGAAAAGCC
>SCRB01000441.1 GCA_004299545.1 Rhizobiaceae bacterium | reverse complement strand
ACGGCGTATCGCCGTCAAAAGCCACGAATGCGGAGCGATGCCGCTTGCCGACAGTTCGACACGGAACTTGTCGCTCCAAGCGACCAGCGGGCGGAACAGAAGTTGATCGTAGACAAAGATCACCGCCAGCATGGCGGCCACCGCCCAGGCGATGGAGGGAAGATTTCTTTGCTGGATCGCCAGTGCCACATACGAGCCGATGCCGGGAAGCGTGATGGTCGTGTTGCCGACGGAAATCGCTTCCGAGGCAACGACGAAGAACCAGCCGCCTGACATCGACATCATCGTGTTCCACACCAGGCCGGGCATAGCGAAGGGAACCTCCAGCCGCCAGAATTTCTGCCATGGTGTGAGGCGAAAGCCGCGTGCCACTTCTTCCAGGTTTGCGGGCACCGTCTTCAATGACTGGTAGAAACTGAACGTCATATTCCAGGCTTGACTGGTGAAGATGGCAAAGATCGCGGCCAGCTCAACACCCATGACCTGACCCGGAAACAGGGCCATGAAGCCGACCACGGTGAAGGACAGAAAGCCGAGGATCGGCACCGACTGAAGAATATCGAGCAGCGGGATAAGCACCATTTCGGCGCGTCGGCTCTTGGCCGCAAGCGCCCCGTAGGCAAAAGTGAAAATCAGTGACGCGACGATTGCCGCGAGCATGCGCATGACGGTACGGAGCGCATATTCCGGCAACTTGGTCGGATCAAGCGACACGGGATGCAGCTGCAAGCTGGCGATCGGAGCCAGCGTTTCACGCCCGCCCTGGAAGATCAGTATCAGACAAGTGAAAAGGAGACCGAAGGCAAACGCATCCCAAATATTGGGGGCGTACAGGCGTCGCCCTCCAACCTCCATGGCCGGATGATGCAAGCTCATGATTTGGCGATCCGATATGAACAGAGCGGCAGCATAGGGTTGCGCGAGAAGGCGCAACCGGTCTCAATCTCTTTCGAGATGAGCTAGCGTCCTATTCGGCCTGTCGAATCGAGAGATCTAGGCTCAGGTTGGAGAATACGAAAAACACACGTCCGCATGGCTCATATTCCATCATATGCCTCTAGGCGAGATGGCGAACCGATGCTTCAAGTCAGGTTCGCGGAATCGACGCCGACAAGGCCAGACTAGGTCGACTGGAACTGTCCATTCTTAACAGCGATCCTGATTGGTGATCGTCGCGGATATTGCGCCGCACCATGTCTTAGTCAAGCACTTTTCACGTGGCGAGACGGGTTTTTCGATCAGGAGAAAACGCTTTATGGCGAAGACGGCGTGAGATCTTGGCGACCATGTTTCCTGAATGCGGCGACACCCCCGAGAAAAAGGAGACAAGCGGCTGCCTGAAGTCAGATGAAGGAGTTTTGCCGCGAGTTGGAGAATATGGAACCGGACCCAAGGTGTGCGGGTCTTTAGCTTAATTTTATTGATTGGAATGTCCGTTCGTTAACCTTTTATTAAAGATTTAATTGACCGAGGCAGCGGACGTGCTGTTTCCTCACACCACGGTCGGCGTCGTGCTGCGTGGTCGTGATGTTGGTACGTGGCTTTGTAATCGGGATTTTGGCTGGGTTCCTTGCCCTGGCGACGCTCGCGAACGCATGGTCGTTCGGACATCGAGTGGATACGGAACCCTATATGGTTGCCTTCCACCGCTACGTCGAAACCACCAAAATTGGCCTGCCCCAAGGAATGATCACTGCCGCGGCCAGTTCCGCGCCTGTCGGCGGTGTGACCAGCATACCTTATGGCTGGGCGGATTTCTGCGGGCGAAGACCGGAACAATGCAGCGTGCCAGCCCTGCCTGCGATGGATTTGAAACTGACCCGCAAAACGTGGCATGCACTCGAACGCGTTAATCGGGAGGTAAACGGATTTATCGTCCCGATCAGCAACCTTCAGCACTGGGTTACGACCCTCGATCATTGGGATTACCCCGTCGACGGCAAGGGCGATTGCAAGACCTACGCCCTGTTCAAGCGAAAGCTGCTTCTTGACGCGGGTTTTCCCCGGCAGGCCTTGCTGATGACGATCGTTCGCGACCTGGATGGAGAAGGCCACACGATCCTGATGGTGAAGACCGACCGGGGTGATTTCATCCTGGACAATCTCGTCAACAGGATCCGACCCTGGAATGCCACCGGTTATTATTTTCTCAAGCGGCAGTCGCAAACGAATCCGAATGTCTGGTTGTCGATCAATTTGCGGGGAATCCCGGCACCGTTTTCCGTTACGTATGCGCGCTGACCGGTCGGGCGGCTCCAAACACGGGCTTCATAGGCGATAGCCGCCGTCTAATGCGAGCTTTCAATAGCCGTCGATGTGCTCGTAATGCTTCGACCTGACACCGAAGCACCCCTGGACAAAACCGACGAAGCTTCCGATCTCGCGAGCGCATGCGAGAAGCGACCCGCCGGGATGAACGGGAAATGTCAGAACAGCGACGACAGCTTTGTAAAGCCGCGACAGCAATGATCCCGGCAGACGCAAGACAGCTGTTCCAGCGTTTTCCTCGTAGCGTTTGATAAAGAGGACGCGGGCTCGATTCCTGTACTTCCTGTAATAGTATCCGAGGGACAGCCGAGAGGCCGGCATGGTTTCGTAAGCGAGCGCATTGGGTGTCCAGCCTGTCCTGGCGCCGAGCGATTTCGCTCGATCATAGAGGTGCCAATCCTCGCCGCCGGCCGATCCTCGTTCGTTATCAAACCGAAGGCCCGTGCGCCTGAAGAAAGCAAGGTCGCCCATCCAGCTTCCGGTCGCAATTTTAAGACTGTCGCCGCGTCCTTGGGATACCCGTTTGAGACAGCGGCGCTCCGCTCTCAAATTGATGTCGACAAAGGCTCGCCAGAGCAGTTTGTTCCACCAACTGAAGCTTATGTCCACTGGCGCGATACGGACTGGAGAACCGACGATATCCAGCGCGTTCCTGTCACGCTCATTGAGCAGTTCCACCAGCCATCGAGGATCGACGGTCTCGTCATCGTCGGCAAAGGCCAAAATGTCATAGACGTTATGGATGGAATATTCCAACGCGCTGTTCCTCGCGTGCGATATGCCGATTTTCCTTTCAAGAATGTAGAAGACATTATGCGGTCTGACCGCCTCACGAAATTCGTCGACCGTGCCGCTCGCGGTATCCACGTTGTCGTTTTCGACAATTAAGAAATCGACGTCGTCACCTTCCGGGAATTCCATATTGGCATATGAATCCAGCAGCGCGCGAAGCATCTTCGGGCGGTTCCGGGTCGCCGTGCCAATCGCGATTTTCCTGCGGCTATTCCGGCTCATGCTATTCTCAGGAAGCGACGGGCCGGCCGAGTATCGTCTTGCGCAGCGTCGTCAGCCATCCGTCTCCGAGGCAGACATTGCGGCGCGGGAGGAGAAGCGGATCGTCTCCCGACGAAGCCCGTCCCTTGCGCGTTGTCGTGGCGAATGAATATCCGGCGTCCCGAACGATATCCCTCACATCACTGGAGACATCCCCGTACGGATAGCAAAAGGAAACTATGGCCGTGCCGGCCATGTCCTCGAGTTGCGCCCGGGACCCAGCTATCTGATTGAGCGCTATCCAGGGATTTGCCTGCGTGAGATGGACATGATCGACGGTGTGCGAGCCGATTTCGTTTCCTGCTGCGGCCCAATCCAACATTTCCTGTCGTGACATGCATGGCGCGTAAGGGACGCCGATTTCCGCATCCCATCTGTTGAATCCGCCGACCTGACCGCTCACGAAGAAACAGGTGGCCGTGAAACCGAACTGTCGAAGGATCGGCAAGGCGTTCCTGTAAACGTTCTGGAACCCGTCATCGAACGTAATTCCAAAGACTCTTCCTTGTCTTTCGCCTTTGACGTACGGAGCCAGTTCGCGAACCGAAACCCCGCGATAGCCAATCCTCGCCAGCCAGATCATCTGACGGTAAAAATTATTTGGCGTCGTTGTCAGCTGGCGAAACGGTGTTCCTTTCGCTGGAGCCGCATCGATTTGATGGTACATGAGAATAGCGTTTCCGTGTCCAGGCAAGGAGGTATCCGTTTCAAACTGGATCGAACTGAGCATTTCGAAACGCCAGGATGGTAATTCCGCAAATCGTCGAGCAGCAAGCCCGCACCGCGATCTCCGGCCGCAATCCTTGAAGTGGTGTTTATGACGACAATGCCATCTGTTTCATTATCGCCGCTCGCACCCGGAATTCAGCGTCTATTCTCTCGAACCGCTTGCGGGCGTTTCCGCCGACGACCGCCTTTTCGGCGTCGCTCATTTCGATGAGTTGTTGCACGGTGGATTCGAGCTTGCCTGTATCGACATAAAAGTTCGTGCCCAGATGCCGCGGTTCGGAACGATGGACCGGGACGAGGATTCCGCATTCGGGAGTCATCAGTTCGTTCATCGGCGGCGCGTCGGTTGTCACCACCACCGATCCGGCGGACAAGCCTTCAACGATGTAATGTCCCCACCCCTCCGCCCGTGACGGACAAAGGTGAATTCCGCAATTGTTTTGGAGGATCTTGAGTTGATCGTCGGCAACGAACGAGTTGAAAAGCCTTACGTTCGAGGGAACGGCCTTTGGAGCGTTCTGGCTTTTTTGCACGAGAACCAACTCGGGCCATTCCGGATGGCGTGCCCAAAGCGTGAGGATATCTTCCGTCCCTTTAAGCGTACTCCCTCCCGCCAGATGAAGAAACCTGTTCCAGGCTTTCCCCGCCCCGGGATCGAGCCGATCTTCCGACGTGAATCCCAAATGGAAAGTCGGCGCCTTCAGGGCAGAAAAAATTTCCTCGGCATGACGGCTTTTCGCCAACACCAGATCGACATGCCGCAGGAGGTGCAGATGACGCGGAGGGAAACGTTCCTGGTTTGGAAGGACCCAGTTCACATGATTGGCTGTCAGTCCTCGCGGCTGGAGCCTTTCGAGGTGCAATATCAAGCCTTCCAGTTCGGGACGGCGGAACAGGCCTGAGAGACCTTTCGATCGCATTGACCTGCCACTAAGATTTTCCTCCACCTGGAGTTAGAGTCCGGCCTTGATTGAAGGACGGACAGATGAAGCGGAAGCGGTTCACGGAAGAACAGATCAT
>SCRB01000440.1 GCA_004299545.1 Rhizobiaceae bacterium | reverse complement strand
GAAATTGCCGGACGGATGGACCACATCCTGCGGACGCCGAAACGGCTGCGACCTGCTGTGTCGAACCGCTCGACCGGGGGAACGACCCCACTCTTCACGCTTCTCCTTGCATCTCTTTGCAGTTTCAGGCGCCATTTCGATCATATTAATGGGTCCTGACCCTAGCCCTGGCGCATTGTTGCCGCTGCGGGGTCGATCCAGCCGATGTTTCCATCCTGCCGGCGATAGACGATGTTGACCTGCTCGCTACCGGCGTTGCGGAAGACGACGACAGGGCTGTCGCACGCATCGAGTTCGATAACGGCGGAGGCGACCGTCATGGTCTTGAGCACCACGGTCGATTCGGCGACGACGGCAGGGGCGAAATCGTCGGGGATCTCTTCATCGTCGTCCTCGGCGATCGGCGCCATGATCGTGTAGGCGATGTCGGTGTCTGCACCGCTGCCAGCCGCTTTGTGCGATTTCAGCCTCCGCTTGTAGCGTCGAAGCCTTTTGTCGATGCGTTCTGCGGCCGCCTCGAAGGCCGCCACGGGATCCTGCGCCTGTCCCGCCGCGTGCAGGGACATGCCAGTATCCAGATGGATCATGCAGTCCGCCGAAAAACGCGAGCCGGTCTTTTCCACCACGACATGGCCGGAAAAGCCGCCATCGAAATATTTCTCGACCGTATCCCCGACCCGCTCCTCGATACGCGTCCTGAACGCGTCACCGATATCCAATTGCTTTCCAGAGATGCGCAAGTTCATCGGAAATCCGACCTCTCGTTTGTTCCCTGTTGCGTCGAGTTTATACCCGTGGGCAAAGCAAACAAGGCTTGCGGCGCCAAAGACACCGTTATCGCGACTTAATCCGGTTTGCGGCTGAGCGCATGACGAACTCAGGCATCGACCCCCGTCTCATGCGGGCCGGCTTCTAGCCATCTTGGTCACGGATGTCAATCAAAGGGCAGCCGCGGTCTGGCGATCGCATTTCGAAAAACGGCTCAGCGCCCCACGGAAGCGAGTGCCCGCTTTTCGCGTCGCCGCTGCACGGAAGAGGGGATATTCATTCCTTCGCGGTACTTGGCAACCGTGCGCCGGGCAATATCGACGCCGCTTTGGCGCAGCATGGCCACGATCGTGTCATCCGACAGGATTTCCGCGGGTTTCTCTTCGCCGATTAGTTGCCGGATGCGGTCGCGCACGGCTTCCGACGAGTGTGCATCCCCACCCTCGGCCGAGGCGATAGCCACAGTGAAGAAATAGCGCAGTTCGAAGGTGCCGCGAGGGGTAAGCATGTATTTATTTGCGGTGACGCGGCTGACGGTCGATTCATGCAGGCCGGCCGCCTCCGCCACAGCCTTCAGGTTGAGAGGCCTGAGGTAACGCACGCCATGGGCTAGGAAGCCATCCTGCTGCCGGACGATTTCGGATGCCACCTTGAGGATGGTCCTGGCCCTTTGATCGAGGCTTCGCGTCAGCCAGTTGGCGTTCTGCAGGCATTCGGCGAGGAAATCCTTCTCGCCCTGATTCCTGGCGTGGGCGCTTATCTGCGCGTAGTAGGTCCGGTCGATGAGGACACGCGGCAGCGTTTCGGGATTAAGCTCGACCTGCCAGCTTCCGTCGTGCGCCGGCCGGACGACGACGTCGGGAACCACGAGGTCCGATGTGGCGCTGGTGAACGCCGCTCCCGGTTTCGGATCGAGGGAGCGGATTTCCGCCATCATGTCGATAAGATCGTCCTGATCGACGCCGCAGTACCGCCTGAGCGCCTGGAAATCCCTCTTGGCCAGGAGATCGAGCTCCCCAAGCAAGACCTTCATGGCGGGGTCGAGCCGGTCACGGCGACGCAACTGGAGCGCGAGGCATTCGCTCAGGCTTCGCGCGAAAATCCCCGGAGGATCGAAGGTCTGGCAGATGGCGAGCACCGCCGCCACCTCGCTTTCCTCGACGCCCAGCCTCTCGGCGCTTTCGCAAAGTTCGGCCCGCAGATAGCCATTGTCGTCGAGGCTATCGGCGAGATCCCACGCGATGGCCCGCTTCAAGGGCGTCTTGAAGGCGAAGGCGATCTCTCCGGCAAGATGATCGCGCAGCGTCTTCCGGCCAGCCGCGAGTTCGTCGGGGTCGAACCCGCCGGACGGACCGGAACGGGCTCCGGCCGAAACAGCCGCGGATTTCCATTGGGCGGCAAGCGTCGGGCCGACCTCGTCATGCGTGCCGGGGTCGTCGGGAAAGAGGTTCTCCAGCGAGGTGTCGAGCCGTTCGGAAATCGAGCGGGCACTCCATTCCGGCTCCTTCTCCTGCCATTCGCTTTCTGCCGGCGTGGAATCAGCGGACACGCCGGCAAGCGCAGCGTCCTCCCCCGCCCGTGACCGTTCGAGCAGCGGATTGCGCTCGATTTCCTCATCGATGAAATGCTCGAGCTCGAGATGGGCCATTTGCAGCAGCCGGATCGACTGCATGAGCTGTGGCGTCATCACCAGCGATTGCGACTGGCGCAGCAGAAGCTTGGCCGAAAGCCCCAAACCCGTTTCCTCTTTGTCCGCGTCCAGCCCGGTCGCCGTCTTCGGGCGCCATTTTCATGCCTTTCATGAAAATGGCCCGGCTTTTGCTTGTCAAGAAACGATAGCGCGGTTTCATTACCGCACCGTTATGGGCTGCGCTCGATTGGACGGACTTCAGGCGGCTACAGCGTGAAGCCTTCTCCGAGGTAAAGGCGCCGGACATCGGCATTGCCGACGATCTCGGCCGGCCTGCCATGTGTCAGCACCTTCCCGGCATGAAGGATGTAGGCCCGGTCGACGAGGCCAAGCGTCTCGCGGACATTGTGATCCGTGACGAGGACGCCGATGTTTCGGCTGGTCAATTGCCGCACCAATTGTTGAATGTCGAACACGGCAATCGGGTCGATGCCGGCGAAAGGCTCGTCGAGCAGCATGAATTTCGGATTGGTCGCCAGCGAGCGGGCGATTTCGAGGCGCCGCCGCTCGCCACCCGAGAGCGACAGGGAAGAGGATTTGCGCAGGTGCGAGATGTGGAATTCGTCGAGCAGCTGATCGAGCTTGCGTTCGCGTTCGCGCCTGTTCTTCTCGACCACCTCCAGCACGGCGCGAATGTTGGCCTCGACGGTCAGGCCCCGGAAGATGGAAGCTTCCTGGGGAAGATAGCCGATCCCGAGCCTGGCGCGCCGGTACATCGGCATGGTGCTGACATCGTAGCCGTCGATCTCGATCGTGCCCTTGTCCACCGGCACAAGGCCCGTCACCATGTAGAAGCAGGTGGTCTTTCCGGCGCCGTTCGGACCGAGCAGCCCGACCGCCTCGCCCGAGCGCACGCCGAGCGAAACGCCGCTGACGACCTGCCGTCCCTTGTAGCTTTTCGTCAGGCCGCGCGCGATCAGCGTCCCTTTCAGCTTCTCCCGGTCGATCTGTCCGAGGGAGGCGGCGGCGGCATGATCGGTGGCTTCGGCGAACTGCGTTTGCGCGGTCAAGCGGCTACTCCGAGCCGTTTTTCTTGGAAGGCGCCAGCAGCATCTTGACGCGGCCGGGAGTGCTCGCGCCATTGCCGCCGCATCCATCCACCTTCGACTGGCCGGTTTTCAGATTGGCGACGAGCTTGCAGCCGACAACCACATTCTGCCCTTGTGTCAGGACGACCTTGTCGCCCGAAAGGGTCAGGATCTGCGTCTTCATGTCGAAGGTCCCCTTGTCGCCGGTTGCCTGCTGGTCCTGCGACCTGACGTAAACCTTGCCGTCGACCTCGATGTGGTCGATGTCCGACGCACCCCCGAGCGCAATGCCGCCTGCGCCGACATCGCTTTTCGCGGTGGAATTCGATGCCGCGTCCTTGCCATCCTTGGCTTTCGCGTCCTTGGTGTCGCCAGGTTTGGCATCACCGGGCTTGGACTTGACATAATAGACCACCATGCGGCCGGCCTTGAGAAGCGTGTCCCCCTGAACGACGTTCACATTCCCGGTAAAAATCGCCTCGTTCTGGTTCTGGTGGACCTCGAGCTTGTCGCTTTCGATATGGATCGGCTTGTCATTGGACAATTTCGGCCCGTTGGTCGTCGTTGCCGACGTGGACGTATTCCCTTGGGCGAGAGCCGGCTGCACGACGATGCTTCCGAGCAGCAGTGCCGGAGCGAGAAGAAGCGCCGGCACGATGGCGGACGCACCCAGGCCACTATTCATTCTCATTTGTCCCTCCGCCCGCGGTCTTCTTGCCCTGGGGTATCATAACGAGTTTCACGTTCCGGTTGAAGACAAGCACGTTGCCACGGTCTTCGATGTCCATCGAACCCGCCGTGATGTGCGTCGTGTTCATCGTGATGTCGACGGGGTCCGGCGTCTTCATCGTGCCGTTCTTCATCTCCACGAACGCCGATGCGAGTTTCGCCGTCATTCCGTTGGTGGTGGTTACAATCATCTTGCTCTTGATGTCGAGCGTATTCTTGTCCCTGTTATAGAACCCCTCGTCGGCCGTCACATCCGCCCAGTTGCCGTCGGAGATGGGGAGGCGGCCGGTGATTTTCTTGAGTTCGATCCGGTCGGGATCGGACATGCTCTGGATGGCCTGGGCCGCATGCACCCTGTAGGGCCTGTTGTTGCGGGTGAACCCTTCCAGCTTCGGATCGGCCATGATCAGCTTTCCGTCCTTGAAGCCGGTATTGAAGAGATCGACCGAGATTTGCGCCGGCGTGAAAACATAGGAATAGGCGAAGAAGAAAAGCGCGATCAGGATGGCTGCCGCGGGGAGCAGGAATTTAAGGGCGCGCACCAGCACCGAATGCCGCCGCGCACGCCGCACGGCATCGGCCAGGCCGCCCTTGCTTCCGTCCTCAGACGATCGGCTTTTCTCCTGCCTTTTCGGCAATTCTTGTTCGGCAATCGCCATATACGCCCGACTGTCGTGCCTGACAAACATTATACCACAAGCCCGCTGACGCGGGCGAAATCGTAACTATAAACGATCCCGCCTCGTTTGATAGCGACACCGCCCTGAAATCGGCAAAGAAAAAAGGCGGCGGCGACAACAATCCTTGCACGAAGCCGTTAATTTTGCTCGACTTTGCGGCATCATCCTGACATTCGGGTCATTTATGAGGCCGAAATTCCGGAATTTGCTGCGGGTAAGAGATATTTTCTCTTGCCGGAATTTCAATATGCTTGCATTCCGGTCGCGTCCCGTGCCTATGCGGCGAAGCTGGCGCCGCTCTTGCCCGATCGAGTCGCTCGTCCCGTAATTTCCACACGAGGGAGCTGAAAATGGTGGACATTTCGATCACCTTCGCCCCTCATACGAGATTAACAGGTCCTGACCCTCAATCCGATGCCCTCAAGAGCCGACGAATTCATCGACCGCCGCCATCTGCGCCGTAAACTGACGTTCTGGCGCGTGGCGGCCATTGCCATAGCTGCGGCCGCCAGTATGGCGACCGCA
>SCRB01000439.1 GCA_004299545.1 Rhizobiaceae bacterium | reverse complement strand
ACATCGCGGCCAATGTCGCGCAGCGTCTGGTTGCGGAAGGTCGTGCGCAGGCCCTCGGCCGGAACCGCATCGCGCATCGCCCTTACCTCCTCGAAGCTCCAGCTTCCGGTCAAGGCTTCCGCCTGATCGAGCGCTTCCGCGTCATAGAGCAGGCCCACCCAGAAGGCGGGGAGGGCGCAGATGCGCCGCCACGGGCCGCCATCGGCGCCACGCATTTCGAGGAAGCGCTTCAGCCTGACATCGGGGAAAAGGGTGGAGAGGTGATTCGCCCAGTCGCCGATCGTCGGCATGCCGTCGGGCACCTCGTTCCTTGCCTTGCCGGCCATGAAGTCGCGGAAGGTGAAGCGCGTCATGTCGCGATAGCGGCCCTCGCGGATGACGAAATACATCGGTACGTCGAGCGCCCATTCGACATAATCGGCAAAGCCGAAATCGGGCGAGAAGCAGAAGTCCAGCAAGCCCGAGCGCTGGTTGTCGGTGTCGCGCCAGATCTCGCCGCGCCAGGATTGCATCCCGTTCGGGCGGCCTTCGGTAAAGGGCGAATTGGCGAAAAGCGCGGTGGCGAGCGGCTGCAGTTTCAAGGAGACCTGCATCTTGCGGCGCATGTCCGCTTCCGAGGCGAAATCGAGATTCACCTGGATGGTGCAGGTGCGGTACATCATGTCGAGGCCTTGCGTGCCGACTTTCGGCATGTATTTCGTCATGATCTCGTAGCGCGATTTCGGCATCCGCGGCGTCTCGGCGAGCGTCCATTTCGGACTGCCGCCGAGGCCGAGGAAGCGGATGCCGAGAGGCTCGGAAATCTCGCGCACCTGCGCCAGATGGGCGTTGCCCTCGCGGCAGGTCTGGTGGATCGTTTCGAGCGGTGCGCCGGAAAGCTCGAACTGGCCGCCGGGCTCGAGCGAGATCGCGCCCTGACCGGTCGGCCCTCCAAGACCGATGATACGGCCGTTGTCCAGGATCGGTTCCCAGCCGAGCGTCCTTTGCATACCGAGCAGGATCGCCTCGATGCCGCGTTCGCCCTCGTAAGGCACCGGAGCGTTGCCATCGACATAAAAGGGGAATTTCTCGTGTTCCGTGCCGATTCGCCAGGTTTCGCAAGGCTTGCAGCCCTTGGCGAGCCAGGCAACGAGATCGTCGACGCTTTCGAGAGGCCGGTTATCCGTGGTGTCGCGCGCCAAATCGTTCTCCTCTCGCCGGAACCGGCGCAAATGAGTTCCGCTTGATGGACGAAGACGGGCAATCCGATCAAGCGAAAAATCCTGAGGCGCGGCTCAAGAGGAATTGATCGACTGGACAAGGCAGGAGCGATTGACCTGCGCGATTGCCGTCGCGGCCTTTCTCTGGCAGTCTCCGCCGGTTGAAATGTTGAAGGAGAGGGATACTCAGCATGGAACAGTTGCTCATCAATGCCGTCGTCGGCGCCCTGGCCGGCAATGCGACGGGCAAGTCATCGTCGACTTTCGATCTCGGTACGCTCGGCAACACCATCGCTGGCCTCATCGGCGGCGGCGTCCTCGGGCAGATCGTCACCCTGGTCTGGCCCTCGGTGGTCGCCTCGCTCCAGACCGGCCATTTCAGCGCCGGATCGGTGATCACGAACATCGTCAGCGGCGGCGTCGGCGGTGCCGTCCTGACCGCTATCATCGGCGCGATCAAGAACAAAGCGGCATCGTAATCACCAGGGAGGTGGAGTCATGGATCAAGCGGGCGTCGGCTGGATAGCCGCAATCATTATCGGCGGCCTTGCCGGATGGTTCGCCGAAATGTTCATGAAGAGCGGCACCGGCATCTTCGTGAATATCCTTCTCGGCATTGCCGGGGCGGCCATCGCGAACGGCGTTCTATCGTATTTCGGCTTCGCGCTGACCGGCTGGCTAGGCTATCTGGTCGCCGGTTTCATCGGCGCCTGTATCCTGCTTGCCATCTGGCGCATGATAAAGCGGTAACTAGTGGCGGGGGCTACATATTTGGGCATCGGCGTATAACGTGCTACATCCCTTTTCGGGGGATGATAGCAGGAGAGACGCATGAGCATTTTCAACACGATCAGGAACGCGATATTCGGCAAGGCGCAGGCAGCGGAGCAGGCTGCACCTGCTTCCGCCGCGCCAGCGCCTTCGCCCGCCGCTCCCGCTGCGCCTTCTGCGGCACCGGCGGCGCCTGCTTCTCCGGTGGATGTCGCCGCGGTGATGGAAAAGGCAGTGGCCGCCAAGGGGCAGAAGCTTAACTGGCGCACTTCGATCGTCGACATGATGAAGGCGCTCGATCTCGACAGCAGCCTTACCGCCCGCAAGGAACTCGCGGACGAACTGGGCTATACCGGCGACAAGTCCGATTCGGCGACGATGAACATCTGGCTGCACAAGGCGTTGATGAAGAAGCTTGCCGAGAACGGCGGCAAGGTCCCCGCCGACCTGCAATAGGCCTCCCTACAATAGGTCTTTCGTCGAGCGCCGGCCGCCTCGCTGTCGGCGCTCTTCACTTATACCGGGCGTTTGAAGGCGGCGCGCTCGGCTTCGATTACCGCGCGGCAGACGCAGCCGTCGATATGATCGTTGACCAGGCCCATGGCCTGCATAAGGGCATAAATCGTCGTCGGACCGACGAAGCTCCAGCCACGTTTCTTCAGATCCTTCGACAGGCGGATGGAAGCCGGGGTGGTAGGGTTTGCGCGCAGCGCCTGATAGGTGACTGCCGCCGGTCTGTCGCCCGGGGCTGGCTCGAAACTCCAGAAATAGGCGGCAAGCGAGCCTTTTTCTTCGACGAGTTCCAAAGCGCGTCGGGCATTGTTGACGGCAGAGACGATCTTGCCGCGATGGCGGATGATGCCCGCATCGCCGAGCAGGCGCTCTATGTCCGCCTCGCCGAAACGTGCGACCTCCGCGAAATCGAAGCCGGCGAAGGCACGGCGGAAGTTCTCCCGCTTCCTCAGGATCGTGAGCCAGGAAAGGCCGGACTGGAAGCCTTCCAGGCAGATCTTCTCGAACAGGCGACGGTCATCCGTGACGGGCCGTCCCCATTCGTGATCGTGATAGTGGAGATAGTCGGGCTGGTTGGCGTGCCAAGCGCAGCGCATCTTCCCGTCAGGCCCCTCGATCAGGCCGCTTGTGTCCTCAGACATTGATTCATCTTCCCGACAAACTGATTCAGTTTCGGCCGTTAACCAGTTGAAGCACCACGTTTACGCGGCCTTTACCAGATTCCTCAACCGGCCGCTAACCACGCCGAAAGCTTTTCCCGGAATCCAGCATTTTACGAAAATACATTCATCTTTTCCTCGGGCGATGGCGCGAACATCTCGCGGAGAAGACGGAAAGCGCGGTGCTGCGTCAAGCCGCTTTACTTTCTTCCGGGCAACGCAGTCGAGAGTTCGCATGAAACAGATTCTTCTTATGCTGGGCGCCGCGGGGATGCTCGTTCTCCAGCCCACCTCGTCCAGCGCACAGGACCGCTATGCCGAACTGCCGCCGCTGGTCGTCAGCCCCGATCTTTCCGCACCCTGGGTCATGCAATTGCGCCGTTCTCCCGAGGGGACGCTCGACTACCGGCCTGCACCGCGCATGGAGCGGCGGAGGGTCACCATCCAGGAAAGGGAGAGGCCCGAATGGGCCGAGCGGCGTCTCAGGATCGAGCGGGCTGCACCTTCCCGGCACCAGATTCCCGATCGGACCCTTCAGCAATTGCATGCCGAAGTGCCGGCCGGTGTGGATCTCAGGAACTCCTACGTGGTGCCCGGACCACGCGGCGCCAACGGACAGCGCACCGCGGCAATCGTTCCGATGTATACCGAAAAGCAGATGGAGCGGAAGCTTGCGCCGCAGTTCCTGCCACAGGTCGTCGATTATCACACGGCGGAAAAGCCGGGTACGATCGTCATCGATACCAAGCATAAATTCCTCTATCTCGTCGAACCCGACGGCAAGGCGAAGCGCTATGGCGTCGGTGTCGGCAAGGAAGGGTTCGGCTGGACCGGCACGAACCCCATCACGCGCAAAGCCGAGTGGCCGGGCTGGACGCCGCCGAAGGAGATGATTGCGCGTGAAAGGGCGAAGGGGCGAATCCTGCCAGCCCATATGGAAGGCGGGATCGGCAACCCGCTTGGTGCGCGCGCCCTTTATCTCGGCCATACGCTTTACCGTATTCATGGCACGAATGCGCCGTGGACCATTGGGCATAATGTATCTTCGGGTTGCATTCGCATGCGGAATCAGGACGTTGTAGATCTCTTCGGCCGGGTGCATGTCGGCACCAAGGTCGTCGTGATGTAGGGTTTCGAACCGCGGGGGAAGGGCGGACGCGCCAGAGGGGATCGGCGCGTTCCAATGTCGCGGTAAGGGCAGCGCGATTCGTAATCGTGCTGCCCTTTTGTTTGCTGTCGGGGCAAGTTGCACCTGCCGCGTGTCACGGGCGCGGTTTCGTTTGCGTGCCGTTTCTCCGTCCGGTAGAGGGTCGCGGCGTATCCGGGCGGCCGAACCGCCCTTCATCTGGAGGAGCCAGCCTTGCCGACAGGATCAGGCGAAGAACGCTTTTTGAAGGGGGCCCCGGTCGCTGCGCGCATCGCGGCGGAAGTGTGCGCCGAGGCCGAGGAAGCGCGCGCGCATGGCTGGTCGGCGAAGCTTGTCTCCATCACGGTGGGCGACGTCGAGGCCGTCGGTGTCTATGTGCGCAACCAGCGCCGCAAGGCGCAACAGGCTGCGATCGACTTCGAGGAGCGCCATTTCCCCGAAAGCGTGACGCTTGGCGAACTTGAAGCGGCGATCCGCGGCATGAACGCCGACCCGCGCGTGACAGGCATCATCATCCAAAGGCCGGTGCCCGAGCATATCCCCATCCGCATGCTGCAGCGCGCCGTCCATCCCCTCAAGGATGTCGAGGGCATGCACCCCGCATCGATCGGCAATATCGTCTATAACCAGCTCGATCTCGCACCTTGCACCGCTGCGGCATCGGTCGAACTCCTGAAAGCGACCGGTATGAAGCTCGAAGGACTGGAGGTGGTCGTCGTCG
>SCRB01000438.1 GCA_004299545.1 Rhizobiaceae bacterium | reverse complement strand
CCCATTGCGCCTCAGATCCAGCTCTTTCTTCCCGTCACCGACGATCTCACGAACCTTTGCCTTGTCGCACTTGCCCAACGCATTGGCCGGAAGCTTCGACAGGGCCGTCCAGGTTTTCGGAACTTTATAACGAGAGAGATCACTTCGGCATTTGGCCTCGGCTGCCGCGCGCACGGTCTCGGCGTCACCCTCTCCCTCTCCTATGGCAATAACCGCGTGGACACGCTCGCCCCAATGGTCATCGGCAACTCCGATCACACAGGCATCCGATATGCCCGCTACGCCGCGCAATACATTTTCGATTTCATTCGGGATAATGTTCTCGCCACCCGATTTGATCAGTTCCTTCTTGCGGCCGACGACGTGGATGAGGCCGTCGGGCCGGCGGCGGCCCAGATCGCCGGAATGGAACCACCCGCCGGCCATCGCCTCGCGCGTCGCTTCCGGCTTCTTCCAATAGCCGAGCATGAGGCAGTCGCTGCGGTAGCACAGTTCGCCCACCTGGTCCGGGCCGACGGGATTGTTGTTGTCGTCGAGAAGCGCAACCGTCATTCCCGGCGCCGGAAATCCCACGGCGGTGGGATCCCTCTCGATCTCGCCCGGCTCGCCATGCGAGATGATCGTCGAGGTCAATTCGGTCTGGCCGACGATGTCTATGACCTGACACAGCCTGAACGCGCGGCGCAGTTCCTGGCGCAGTTGCACGCTCAAAGGCGCGCCCGCGGAAATGATCAGGCGAAGGCCTTCTATGGCGGCGGGATCGATCTTTTTCTCTGCAACGCGATCGACGACGCGGCGGCTCATTGTTGGAATGAACCACGTCGTCGTGCCATAACCCCTGGCGATGGCCGACAGAACATCGTCCGCGTCGAACTGCGGCAGGAGATGCACCGTCTGGCCGAAATGCAGGCCCGTCACGGAATAAGCCAGCGCTGCTCCGTGATACAAGGGGCCGGCGACCAGCCAGCTATCGTTCTTGCCGATAGCAAGCGGTGAAAGGGCGTGGATGGTGTTGCCGGCCATCGTAAGGAAGCCTGCCTGGCATAACATGACGCCTTTCGGCTTCCCGGTCGTGCCGCCCGTATAAAGGATGAAGGCGGGCGCGCGGTCATCCAGCAGAATGTCGGGCGTTTCCGGACGCTCGGTCTCGATCCATGAGCCGAGATCACCTTCTTTCTCGCTCCCCCCAAAAGTGAAAACCTCGAGGCCTGTCAGGAGAGACGGATCGACCCGGTCTGCAAACTCCATGGAAACGGCGAGCGCGCGAGGCCTCGCATCCTCCAGGATGTAGCGCAGTTCTTCGACATTGGAATTGTAGTTGAGGGGAACGACGATTATCCCAAGCCGGCAGCAGGCGTAGTAGATCGACAACGTGTCGATATGGTTGCGGCCAAGCACGCACAGCCTGTCGCCCTCGCCGATCTTCAACCGTGCCAGATGCTTGGCGACGCTGTTTATCCGGATTTCAAACTGCCTGAAGGTGAGCGACCAGCCCGACACGATATCGTGCAGCGCGATCTTTTCAGGAAAATTGATCGCATTTCGTTCGATATCTTCTCCCAGCAAACGCCGGCGGTTGGCCCGAACGAATGACGGGGATGTTGAGATGTCCGTCCAGTCCACAGTGCTCACGTCCTTTGCCCTTTTGCATCACCCTGCCAACTTCCAGCAGATTGGTCGCCAAAATAATATCGATGGATGTCGTCGGATTTCTCCGCTTCTGCCATGGCGCCGCGCCAGACCGGCGTGCCGGTGGCTAGGATCAGGCAATCCTGAGCCACCGCGGATGCCAGAGGAATGCTCTGCTCTATGACAAGAATCGGGATGCCATTCGCGAGGATCGTCTTCAGGACCTTGACGAGATCCTTGACGATTCCAACAGCCAGGCCGGCCGAGGGCTCATCGAGGAGCAGCATCGTCGGGGTAGTGGCCAGCGCACGCCCGATCGCCAGCATCTGCTGCTCTCCACCCGATAACGTTCCGGCAAGTTGCTTGCGCCGTTCCGCAAGCCGCGGAAACATCTGATAGATGTCGTCGACATTGGTTCGGCCCCGCTTCCTGCCGATATGCATACCCGCCTCGAGCGTTTCCTCCACGCTGAACCCGGGGAACAGCTCCCGCCATTGCGGGACAAGAGCGAGGCCGCTTCTTGCAATTTCGGAGGCAGATGCGCGGGTGATATCCTTGCCGCAAAACCGGACGGAGCCGGATGTCTTCGGCAGAAAGCCGACGATAGCTTCGACGGTCGAGGTTTTCCCTGCACCGTTCGGGCCGAGAAGCGCCAGTGCCTGGCCCTTATCGACGGCAAAAGACACTCCCCGGACCGCCTGAATGCGGCCGTAGGCGACCGCGAGATCTGTCACCTCAAGCAGCACCGGCGATCAACTCCCCGAAATACTCACGGCGCACTTCCGGACGTTCCATCACCTCGTTTGCGTGCCCTTCGGCGATGATGCGGCCGGTCGCCATCACGGTGACCATTTTACAAAGCCGACGGACAAAGCCGATATTGTGCTCCACGAGGAGCATTGTGCTGTTATGCTCGTGATTGAGCTTGAGAAGCAGTTCCGCGGTGCGTTGCTCCTCGTCTTCGGCAATACCCGACACCGGTTCATCGAGCAGAATGAGCCTGGGTCGCGATACGATTGCTCTGGCAATTTCGAGCCGGCGCTGGTCCCCGAGCGACAGGCTCCGGGCCGAGATCG
>SCRB01000437.1 GCA_004299545.1 Rhizobiaceae bacterium | reverse complement strand
TGTGGTTCGAAAGCGCGGATGCTTCGCCTGAATGGCCGAATCCCATCCCGCTGGTCGCCTTCCCTCCCGGCGGGCTCTACCGCGAGGCCATGTTCAAGCGCATCGAACGCGAGCGCCGCCGCTGGTACGTCGCCTTCTCGGGCAGCAGCCTGCACGGTGTCCTTGTCGCCGTGGAGGCCGGGCTCGGCCTGTCACTCCTGCCGATCGGCGCGACGGCGGGACGGCACGTTCGGCAATATGCACCGTTCGGCATGGAACCGTCGATGGTTGTTTCGATCTATGCCTGGGAGAAGACGGGGCCGGTTTCGGAACTGGTCGAACAGATGAGCGCCATCCTCGCCGGCAGGTTCAGTATCCCCGGACAATCGTGACGGCGGCGCTGCGGGCGCAAATACATTCTATTCGATGATAACAATGATCCATATATTTAATTTCCAAATGTAGCGTTCCGACCCTATCTCTATGCCGTGCTGGTGCTGTTGGAAGTCATCAATAGGGCCTCCATCGGCAAGAGCCATACCGGTCAAAACACAACAGGCCAACGTGCAACAGGAGCGAAAAATGCTTCGCCGTTCAATCATCATGGGCATCGCGTTTCTGGCGCTGGCAGGTGTTCCATTCACGGCATCGGGAGAGAGCATGAGCGAGACCCCATTGCACAAGGCGGCGGCCAGCGACGATGTTGCCGCCATAGGGAAGCTACTGTCCGACGGTGCGAAGATCGATGCACGCGATGGCACCGGCGCCACTGCGCTACTTGTGGCGACCCACGGCAACCAGGTTGCCGCCGCCACGGCGTTGATCGAAGCCGGTGCCGACGTCAACGCCAAGGACAATATAGAAGACAGCCCCTATCTCTATGCCGGTGCGCGCGGGCATCTGGAAATCCTGAAGATGACGCTTTCGCACGGCGCCGATCTCGAAAGCACCAACCGCTATGGCGGTACTGCTCTCATCCCGGCGTCGGAGCGAGGGCATGTCGAGACCGTCCGTACGCTGATCGGGGTGGGGGTCGATGTCGATCACGTCAACAAGCTCGGCTGGACCGCTCTTCTGGAGGCGATCATCCTCGGCAACGGCGGCAAGCCTCACCAGCGGATCGTCGGGCTGCTCGTGGATGCGGGCGCCAATGTCAATCTCGCCGACGGCAATGGTACCACGCCGCTCCGGCATGCGCGCAACCGCGGCTTCGGGGAGATCGAGAAGCTTCTCATTGCCGCCGGTGCGCGATGAAGCGGAGAAGACGCTCATGAAGGAAGAAAGCCGTTTCCTGTGCGAGGCCATCGAACTGGCGCGCGCCAATATCGCCAAAGGCGGCCGCCCCTTCGGCGCGGTCGTGATCAAGGATGGCGAGGTGATCGCCACCGGCGTCAACGAGATACACAGCGCCAACGATCCCACCGCGCATGCGGAACTGACGGCGATCCGCACCGCCAGCCGTGAGCTCGGCTCGCCCGATCTCGGCGGCGCCGCGGTCTATGCCAGCGGCCATCCCTGCCCGATGTGCATGGCGGCGATGCGGCTGGCCGGCGTCGGCGAGGTCGTATATGCCTATTCCAATGACGACGGCGCCCCTTACGGCCTTTCGACAGCGGCGATTTATGCGGATCTCGCAAAACCCTTCGCCGAGCAGTCAATGAAGATCCGCTATGCGCCGGTCCGGCTCGAACAGCATCCGGACCTTTACGCCGACTGGAAGCGGAGCCGCGACAAGCGGGCGTAAGGATATGGAGCCGGAAGAGCCCTCTTACGCCGGCCGCGTCCTGCTGCTCGTTGCCGTCGCCCTGGTGGGCCTGAATCTCAGGCCGTTCATCACCGGCATCGGCCCGCTGGCGGCCGACATCGGGGCGCAGACCGGTCTCGATCTCAAGGGCATCTCGCTGCTGACGCTGGTGCCGATGCTGCTGATGGGGATATTCGCCTTTGCCGGACCTTTCCTGCAATCCGGCATCGGCGCGCGGGGTTCAGTCGTCATCTCCCTATTCGTTCTCGTCCTCGGCTCGTTCCTGCGGCTGTTCGCAACAAATGGCTGGCAGATGGTGGGAACGGCGGCCCTGCTCGGGCTGGGTGTCGCCGTCATACAGGCGGTGTTTCCCGGCATCGTCAAACAACAGTTCCCCCGTCATGTCGGCATCGTCATGGGACTTTATTCGGCCGCGCTGATGGGCGGCGGCGCCCTGGGGGCGCAGGCAGCGCCGCTGATCGCGGCGGCTGGCGGAAATTGGCATCTCGGCCTTGCCTGGATGGCCGTTCCGGCGGTGCTGGCGCTGTTGCTGGCCGCGCTCTACCTTCCACGCGACAGTTCCGCCGGGCAGAGGCGCACAAGCGCGATCGCCCTTTTGAAGCGACCGCGGGTGTGGCTGCTGATGGCATGCTTCGGCCTTGTCAACGGCGGTTACTCCACTGTCGTGGCATGGCTGGCGCCTTTCTACCGCGAGCACGGCTGGAGCGCTGCCGCCAGCGGCGGCCTGCTGGCGATCATGGCGTTGTGCCAGGCGCTGGCGGCACTTGTGCTGCCCATGATCGCCAGGGGCAAGGATCTCAGGCCATGGCTGTGGCTGACGCTTATCATGCAGGCGGCCGGCTTTGCCGCGCTGGCGTTCCGGCCGGAGGCCGCGCCGCTCGCGTCCGCGATGCTGCTCGGCGCGGGGCTGGGCGGCTGCTTTGCCCTGTCGATGATCGTAGCGCTCGACCATCTGCCGAACCCGGCCGAAGCCGGGGCGCTTTCCGCATTGATGCAGGGCGGCGGCTTCCTGATCACCGCGCTGCCGCCATGGCTCGTGGCGGTGCTGCACGACCTCACCGGCAGCTTCGTCGCCGGCTGGATCATGCATCTGGCCTGCGCCATGCTGGTCGCGGTGCTCTATTGGCGTGTTGATCCGCGCGGCTATGAGCAGGCGATGAAGCCGTCGCCTTCCAGGATCGCTCGCGATCCGGCTGACATGCCGACTCCCGATCACGAAGGGATTCCAAGCATTGACTGATCTCTTACCCGCTGATGGTATGCTTATCAAACGGCATGCAATGATCGCAGCTCAAGACGCGGCCCACGCGCCTGAACGGGCGACCGTGCGATTTGGCCAAGAGATTACTTTCCTACCCACCTCCGGAGGCGTGTCATCGCATCATGGGTTATGGTCTTGCCATGGCCAAACCCGACGGCATCGAATGAAAGATCGGCGAGCTTGCTTTGGCTCTCGCGACCTTCTTTCAAGTCTTCGAAACCGAGGGGATCCCCAAGCCCGGTGACGTTCATAAATACATCGGCCGCGAACAGCATGCGCCCCGATCGCCAAAGCAACGCGACCTGCCCCGCACAGTGCCCGGGAACGTGAATGACGTCGATCCCCCCGGCGATCGGTAACGTTTTCCCATCGATCAAGGGTTCGTCGATGGCAACGGGCATCAAGCGCTCGTTGTGATCGTAGAGCACCCGGCACAAGACCTGCCGCAACAAACCGGGTGCCGGCGTCATGGGACGAAACGGACCGCCGGTTTTAGCCAGTGGAATGTCGAAGGGATGCAGATAAGTCCGCGCGCCGGTTTCCCGCACAATCGCGGCAGCGCTGCCGATGTGGTCGGGATGACCGTGGGTGAGAATCAGATGCTTGAGTTGATCCGGCGTACGACCGAGTGCGCGGATTGCCGCGAACACGGCTGCTTCCCTATTTGGAAAGCCGGCGTCGATCAGCGTCAGGCCGTCCGGCACTTCGATCAGATAGCCGTTTGCATTGCCCATGGGAATGAGATGTACGCCGTCGATCACGCGCTTCATGGTCATTGGCGCGAGCCCTGATTGAGTTTACATTGTATACTTCTGGAGTGTTTACACTGTAAACGGAACCGTGGCAAGTGGATATCCAAATCGGGCTTCGAGAGACATTGATCGCGGCAGCACTCAGGATCCTGGAGACTGAGAGCGAGGAACCCACCCTTCGGTCGGTGGCGCGGGCTGCGGGCGTATCCGCCATGGCGCCCTATCGCCACTTTCCGGACAAGGCCGGGTTGATGGCCGCCGTTGCGAACCGCGGTTTCGAAATGTTACGAAGTGTTCTAGTCATCGCCGACGACAAACCCGACCCTCGCGAAGCCGTGTTTGCCCAGGGCATGGCTTTCATCGACTTCGCCCGGGCGAATCCGGCTCTGTTTCGGCTGATGTATAGCCATCAGTACGGCCATGCAGGCATCGATGCGGTACGGGACACCTACGATGTTCTGGCCAGGCGCATCGCCAGCATCCTGCCTATGCACGCCGTTACAGCCGCCACGCTTGCCTGCCGGTCGCTGGTGCAAGGCATGGCGACGATAGAACTGGCAGGCAGGCTGGCGCCGGCGGAACGCGACGACGTTGCCGTCGCCTTGGGGCTCTTCGTCTCTGGATTGGGAGCGGGACTGGGGTAGAGGATCAATAGCGCCACGCCATCTCGACGAGTTTGCCCTGGACGATCCGACTGACGCCGTACCGCGGTTGGCACTTTTCGACTTGTCTTGGTGTCTGACTGAAGCCAGCCAAACTGCTCTAATACATCCCATATATGAGGTTACTGCTCCCGGGCGCAAAGGTTTGCCCTCTCCGCAGGGGAGAGATCGGA
>SCRB01000436.1 GCA_004299545.1 Rhizobiaceae bacterium | reverse complement strand
CCGAAGCGGCCGATGCCGTCGCCGTCCGTTCGCGCTGGTCCGGCGTATCCGTCCGGCTTGGCAGGGTCGAAGGCACGGAAGCATCCGAAAGCGACGACGTTTCGCTGCGGGTCTTTGTCGGCAGGCATGTCGCAAGCGTTTCCGCGACAGCCGCCACCGATCCAAACGTCCTTGCCGAGAGGGCGGTTGCCATGGCCAAGGCTTCGCCGGAAGACCCCTATCAGGGGTTGGCCGACAGGGATCGCCTCGCGCGCGGCATTGCCGATCTCGATCTTTTCGACCCGACGGAGATTCCCGCCGACCGGCTGCGCGAGGACGCACTCGCCGCGGAGGAAGCGGCGCTTCGGGTGAAAGGGATCACCAATTCCGGCGGCGCCAGTGCGAGCGCTGGCCTGGGCGGGCTGGTGCTGGCCACCTCCGAAGGTTTTCTCGGCGATTACGTCGCGTCGAATTTCTCCCGGTCGGTGAGCGTCGTTGCGGGCGAGGGGACCGCGATGGAACGCGACTATGATTTTTCCTCCCGCCTGCATTTCGGCGAATTGGAGGCACCTGAGGCGATCGGCAGACGGGCGGGCGAAAGGACGGTTCGGCGGCTCGGTGCCAGGAAGGCGAAGACGGGATCCGTTACCGTCGTGCTTGACCCGCGTGTCGCGCGCGGAATCGCGGGGCACCTCGCATCGGCGATCAACGGCGCTTCGGTCGCCCGCAAGACGTCTTTCCTCCGTGACAGGATGGGACTCCAGATCGCGTCGGCCGGCATCACTGTCACCGACGATCCGCGGAAAGTTCGCGGCCCCTCCTCGCGCCCCTTCGACGGCGAGGGAGTTGAGGGGGAACGGCTGGTCGTCGTGGAAGACGGAGTGTTGAAGCACTGGCTCCTCTCCACCTCGTCCGCACGCGAACTCGGTCTTGAGACGAACGGCAGGGGCGTCCGCTCCGGCACGTCGATTTCTCCTTCATCGACCAACTTCGCCATCGAGCCGGGGAAAACGACGCCGGAAGATCTGATTGGTTCGCTCAAGACCGGTTTCTACGTCACCGAACTGTTCGGCCATGGAGTTGACATGGTCACGGGAGAATACAGCCGCGGCGCCTCGGGTTTCTGGATCGAGGACGGAAAGCTTTCCTGGCCCGTTTCCGAGGTGACGATTGCCTCGAACCTGAAGGACATGTTCATGCGCATGACGCCGGCAAACGACATCGATCGCCATTTCGGCACGGCAGCGCCGACGCTTCTGATCGAGGGCATGACGCTTGCCGGAAGCTGACAGCACCGATCTCGATCTGATCCGGGGTGCGGCACGTGAGGGCGCCTCGATCGCCATGCGTTATTTCCGCAAGGACCCCGAGACGTGGCTGAAAGAGGGCGATTCGCCGGTGACGGAAGCCGATATCGCGGTGGACCGTTTCCTGCGCAAGGTGCTTCTGGCAGCCCGCCCGGATTATGGCTGGCTCTCGGAGGAAACGGCCGACGGTCCGGACCGGCTGACGGCCCGCCGCACCTTCGTCGTCGACCCGATCGACGGAACGCGCGCTTTCATCGGTGGGTCGTCGCAATGGTGCGTCAGCATCGCCGTTGTCGAGGCCGGCCGCCCCGTCGCGGGTGTTCTCGACTGTCCGGCGCGGAATGAAATCTATTGTGCCGCTTCCGCCACGGCAGCCACCCGCAATGGCGAAGCGGTCCACGTTGCCGCGCCTTCGGAGGTCTACAAGGTCGCCGGGCCGAGGACGCTGATCGACAGGATTCCCGCCGAATTGCGGAGCCGTTTCGAGAAGGTGTCCTACATTCCCTCGCTTGCCTACAGGCTGGCGCTGGTCGCCAGCGGCGTGATCGACGCAACCTTCGTCAAGGCGAATGCCCGCGACTGGGACCTGGCAGCGGCGGATTTGATCCTCGCGCGCGCCGGCGGCCAGATTCTCGACGGAACAAAGGCGGAACTTCTCTATGCGCGGGAAAACACCGCGCATGGCGTTCTCGTCGCGGGAAGCGGCGGCCTTCTGGAAAACCTTGCCTCTGCCATTCAT
>SCRB01000435.1 GCA_004299545.1 Rhizobiaceae bacterium | reverse complement strand
ATGCCGGGGTTTTTCTTGGTGAAATCGTCGGTCAGCTTCTGCATGCGGACCATGTCGCCATTGTTGACGGTGGCGATGGTCAGCGTCTCGGCATTGGCGAGGCTTGCCAGCGCGAAAAGCGAGCAGGCGCCGAGAACGAGTGTTTTCAGTTTCATGAAGCATCCTCCCAGCAGGCTTATGAGCAATTGCCTTTGTAATGAGCAATTACTCATACCTTACGATGGAGAAGTCAAGCCCGATTCGTTGCTGCACCGCAGCACGAACAAACCGTCAATCGCGTGTCTGGATGAGAAGAAGGCGTTCAGCTGGCCGCAAGCAGGCCGGAAGCCGTCCGTTCGTCGGTGATGAGGCCGTTGACCAGCCGCCGGGTCGAAGCAGCAAGGATGCCGGGGAGTTTCCGCTCCCCCATCGCCAATGCAACGACCAGTGAATTTTCCCGCGACGGGATCGGCGCGCTGGCGACACGCTCATTGGTGATCCCCTCGATCAGGCGGCCTTCCCTGTCGAAAGCCCAGCCAACCATTTCTGCGACCGCGCCGGCCTTCTGCAGCGCCTTCAACTCGCCCACGGTGATGAAGCCATCCTGGTATAGCGGCGCCTTCGGCCCGAGATCGCCGATGCCGACAAAGGTAATGTCCGCCATGGCGGCGAGTTCGAGCGTCGGCCTTATCATCGGCTGGCTGTGAAGCATGGCGCGTTCTTCGGGCGAGGAGGCGATGACCGGCAGCGGCATCGGGAAACTCCGCGCTTTCACTGTGTCGGCCATGGTGAAGATGACGTTGTAGAACGCGGCCGAGCCGTCGGGCGAGATATTGCCGGTGAGCGAGACGAGCTTGTGCTGCGGGCATTCCATATGCGGCAGCCGTTCGATCGCGGCCTTGAGCGTCCGGCCGGTGCCCAGCCCCATGACGATCGGTTCGGGCGCGGAAAGCCGCTTCTCGATCTCAGCGGCGGCAGCTTCAGCGACGCCGATCGTGGTCGAGGTCGAATCGGGATCGCTCGGCACCACTTCGACGAGGTCGAAGGCGAAGCGCGCCCGCAGTTTTTCCGCCAGATCAAGGCAATTGGCGATCGGATGATCGACGCGCACACGCACCAGCCCTTCCGAGACGGCAAGCGAAACGAGCCGCTGCGCGGTCTGGCGCGAAACACCGAGCTTGGCCGCGATCTGGTCCTGCGTGTTGCCGGCGACGTAGTAGAGCCATCCGGCGCGGGCAGCATCGTCCAGCCTCGAATTCGCCATGTCCTGCCGTGGCGCCATACCACCGCCCGTCCTTCTCTTCCCTGATCCCGGGCGGGGCACTCCCCTGGCACGGCATCCTACGTTCATTGTCAGTGTGGCAAACAATTGACCAAAGAGCAATTGCCAACAGGATGAGCATCCGCACTTTGCTTTCGACGGGCGGGCGACGCGACCCCGTTCGCCGCGACGAGCGGCAGCCTCGCCGGGACAAGTTTGCGGGTTTGTGATACGATGGGGATCAGGTCGCGTCAGACGTGGCCCGTCCGACGGAAACACGCGGCGCGGCTATCCAACCGGTCAGGGAGGATTGGCCATGACGGAATTTCATGTGATCGCCGGCGGTGGCGAAAAGCTCCTTCACCCCGCCATCCGCAAGATCGGCGTATCGGACATCAAGGAGGCCCTTCGGGCAGGCCTTGACGACTTCCGTGCCAAGCCTTCGCATTATGCCTTTCTGGTGTTGATCTATCCGCTCGTCGGGGTCGTTCTGGCGGCCTGGACTTCGGGGCACAATGCGTTGCCGATGCTTTTCCCGTTGATGTCGGGCTTCGCGCTTCTCGGCCCGATCGCCGCACTCGGCCTCTACGAGATCAGCCGCCGGCGCGAAGCCGGGCTCGATTCGTCCTGGTGGCATGCGCTTGAAGTGCGCAATTCACCGGCGATCCCCGCGATCGCAGCCATCGGAATATTGCTTCTCATCCTTTTTGTCGCGTGGCTTCTGGCGGCAAAGGAACTTTACGAGGGCCTGCTCGGTACAGGTCCTGTCCCACCGGTAGCGACGTTCTTTCATAGCATTTTCACGACGAGCCAAGGCTGGACGCTGATCGTTCTCGGCAATCTGATCGGCTTGATTTTCGCCGTCATCGTGCTGGCAACGACGGTGATTGCCTTTCCGCTGCTGCTCGACCGGGATGTCGGCGCCTATGAAGCGATAACGACTTCCGTGCGGGCGACGATTGCCAACCCCGGCCCGATGGCGCTTTGGGGCCTGATCGTGGCGGTCAGTCTTGCCATCGGGTCGATCCCGCTCTTTGCCGGTCTCGCCGTCGTCATCCCGATCCTGGGCCATGCGACATGGCACCTTTATCGGAAACTCGTGGCGCCGCCGCCGGCGTAGATAAAACAAACCCCGCCTCACCGGAACAGCGGCAAGGCGGGGTTACGTTTGTGCATTCCAGGCTCGCCCTTCGGTTTCGCACCTCAGGGTGAGATTGTCTGCGTTATCTGTGCGCGGCGAGTTTCCACGCTGCGGGAAGGAGAGCCGTGGCAAGAGCGATCTTCAGAGCGTCGCCCGCCAGGAAGGGGTAAAGGCCCCAGTCAAGGATCGGTTTGTCCCAACCAAGCAGGGTGCCGAGCCAGAAAAGGCCGAGCGCATAGATGACAATATTGCCGATGACCATGCCGGCGAGGGTGGAAACGATGTTCCTGCCCCAGCCCTTTTCGGCAAGAAGCCCGCAGATGACGGCCGCAAAGAGAAATCCGACGAGATAGCCGCCTGTCGGACCCATGAGATAGGCAAGGCCGATGCCTTTTTCCGGCGTGCCAGCGAAGACCGGAAGGCCCGCCGCCCCCTCGACGAGGTAAAGAAGCACGGCCGATCCGGCAAGCCGGGGGCCCAGAACGAAGCCAAGGCCGAGAACGGCGAAGGTCTGCAAGGAGAGCGGAACGGGATAGAAGGGCACCTCGATCTTGGCCGAAAGCGTCAAAAGAAGCGAAGCGGCAACGACCGTCGCGAGGCGCCACGCCATCGAATTGCGTGCCGGCAATCCCAGCGCATCCACCAGCAAACGCGGGCTCCTCATCGCATTCGTCGTATCAGACATTCTCAACCTCCTGCATGAGCGAACAGAGCGGTTTCCCACCGATCGATGATGCTTCTATGCGCCGGAGGCCGAGAGAAAACAACCTGCCGCAGCGATTTATCGTCAGCCGGTATTCAGACGAGGATCGTCTCGAGCGCGGAGCGTAATGCCGGTGCGAGAGATGCCGGGCGCCGCGTCCGGCTATCGACATAGACATGCACGAAAAAGCCTTCGGCGGCGGCAATTTCGGCATCGTTCC
>SCRB01000434.1 GCA_004299545.1 Rhizobiaceae bacterium | reverse complement strand
CTCGTCACCACGCGTGCCGGAAGGAAGAACCTCGTCAAAGCAGGACCATGGGCGGCGGTCGTTGTGGCGTCGCTCGGAACGCTGCCGACGCTCGTCTGGAATGCCGAGCATCATTGGGCGTCCTTTGCGTTCCAGTCGGGTCGGGCGCTGACCGACGGAGGCCGATTGCTGCATCCCGGTAATCTCCTCGTAACGCTCGTTGGCCAGGCAGGATATGTCTGGCCGCTAACCTGGCTGATTACGATGCTCATGCTTTGGCGAAGCCTGAGACGGGACGCGGGGCCAGCCGACCGCTTCTTCGGCATAGTTGCACTTCTTCCGATCGCGTTTTTCGACATCGTCGCGCTTTTCACACGGAATTCCCTGCCTCATTGGTCGATGTCCGGCTTTCTGTTCGCCTTCCCTCTCGTCGGCAAATGGTCTGCCATGCGTTGGCAAGCCAAGCCGCGCCGGCTTCATCTCGATTTCGGTGTCGCCGCAGCGGTCGTGTCCTTCCTGGCGGTGGCGTTCGTCGTCCAGTTTCATACGGCGATGTTTACGCGACTCTTCTTCAAGCGCTCCCCGACCTTCGATATGGACTGGCAGAGCCTCGACTGGACTGCCGTGCGGCAGGCGGTTCCTGCCGGCGTCCTTGCCGGCAAAGCCTTCGTCGTGGCGCCGGACTGGGCCCAGGCCGCAAAGATTGCGGTGGTACTCGGGCCGAAGGTGCCGATCGAGGTCCTGCCGAGAGACCCAAGGCACTTTCAGTTCATTCACGATGCGCGTCTTCCCGGCCTTCGCAGCGGCGTATTCGTGGGGATAGCGCCGTTGGATCGACAGGCCCAAAGAGAGTCAATCTATCGTTCGGCGCTCGCGGCAGAGCCTTTCGTCGCGGGTACGCCGCACTGGGCCGTTCAGAAAATCGATGGCTATCCGGTTTTCGCTCTTTTCGTGTTGCCGGTGGAGAGGCGTTGAGACTGTAAGGAAGCGGGACAGTATCACCAAGCGTGGAGCGCAGCCCCGCCGGCCTCAGAAGAGGTGGATCGGGTTGGAATAGATCCAGGTCACCTCGCGCCCCGATCCCCAGAAATTCGGAATATTGGCGGCCACCTCCACACGATAGGCGCCGGGCAAGGCCGACTGGAACTGGAACGAGCGCGCCGGCCGGGAAAAGAGTTTCTTGCCGTCGCGATAGACATCGACACGGAGCTTCCGCGGGCATTCGATGTCCGGAAGAGTGACGGTGAACAGCGTCTTTTCACCGGCTCTCAGGACATCGCCCATGATGCCGTGGCCGCTGTCCTGTCGCGCGGAAAACATAAACCCCCTGGCATCGCCAAGAAGATCGACGGCCATGAACAGATGGCCGGAGCGAATCGCGGTGTAGACAGTTTCGCGATCCCCCTGGAAATCTCCCGACGGTTTGCTTGGGCAAATCAGATGGTTGAGGGCGAAAGGCATCAGGTCCTTCGCCTTCGGGAATTTGTAGCGCTTCTTGAAGATCTTGAGATTCTGATGAATGTCGGAGGCGAAGATCCCGACAAAAGGCCTCTGGGCCGAGACGGCGTCCCACAACGCGATGACGGAATGCGGGCGATGATAAAGTGAAAGATAGGCGTAAAGCCGGTTCACCGGAAAGGAGAGCGCGGCCATCGCCTTGCTCGCCAGCGATGCGTCATAGATCTGGTCCGCGAAGTCGACGATCTCGATGCCGGCCATCCGGGCGTCGATCGAACCCTTCCACGGCCAGTGTGAATTGCGCGCATGTGCCATGACGGCGAATCCGCCTTGCCCTGCGACCTCGGAAAGGAATGTCTCCGTGGGATCGGCGCGCGCGGTCCGGTAGTCGGCGATGCCGAGGCCAAGCAAGTAGCCTTCCGGCCTCGTGCTCTCGACGCCGGTCAGGACCAGGGTCCTGTCGTAGATACCCTCCTTTCCGTCCCTGATCGCATCGGTGTTGTTGTGGTCGGTGACGATCATGAAATCGAGCTTGTGCTCGCCCGCGACCCGCGCCAGTTCCGCATAGCTCCCCTGTGCGTCGCCGGAATATTCCGAATGCAGATGGATCAGCCCGACATATTCGTGGAAGCCGGAGGGGTCGCCGTTGCCGCGCCCCCTGCCTTTGATGATCCCTTTCACCCGCAGCGAGACAATACGGGCGTCGAAAACCAGGATGCACGCCAGGACCACAATATAAAAATACCATGAACCATGAATGGACATGATTCACCCTCGTGCGTTCGGATTTTCCGGCAGAATTTCGGAGCGGGATTTACGCTATGCGATCATTTATAATCAGCGGCCCCGATCCCTTTTCAGCCGAATTTCGGATGCCCAGGTGAATAGGGATGCAAAATCGTAACGTTCTTTCCGTGATTATAAACTTTTGTAATCTCTTCTCCCGGCATCGTCGGCCGATGGATGGCAGCCTTATGCGCGTAGTCCTATGAGCCTTTGAAGCCGAAGACGGGCTCCAGGTGTTCCCAGCTTTCGTCCATCGCATAGGCGGCAAGATAGGGAATGGCTATATGGCCATAGAACAGCGAGAGCTGGCCCTCTGCCGCATGCTCTCCCTCATGCGCGACCTCGCTGACATAGATCGCGGAAATCAGGCCGCTTCTGTCGGCACCGCCTTCGCAATGGACGAGGATCGGCTTCTGCGCCGTGCGCATGATGGCGATGAGCTTCTCGGCCCGGGCCGGGCTCAGGATATGACGGGCCGACATGCGGAAGTCGATATGCGTTACGCCCGCTTCCTTCGCCACGGCCACTTCGTCGCGATACCACGCCTTGTCCGGATTCGGGCCGCGCAAATTGATGACGGTCCTTATCCCGTAGTCTCGGATATAGCGTTGGAGTTCGCGCGGCGTCGGCTGGGCGGAGCGGTACAGTTGGTGCGGAATGACGATGTGGAAATTGCCGCTGGCGCGCAGA
>SCRB01000433.1 GCA_004299545.1 Rhizobiaceae bacterium | reverse complement strand
CCGCGACCTGCCTCTGGAGATCGCCCGGCAGGAAGTAGTTTTCGAGCAGGATGCGGTTCTTGAGCGTCTGATGCCAGCGCTCGATCTTGCCCTGGGTCTGCGGGTGAAGTGGTGCTCCGCGGACATGGCTCATGCCGTTGGCGTCGATCCACTCGGCGAGTTCGGCGGCGATGTAGGACGGACCGTTGTCGCTGAACAGCTTCGGCTTGTGCAGCACCCTGGCGCTGTCGCAGCCTGATGCCGTGAGCGCCATGGTCAGCGTGTCAGTGACATCCCCGGCCTTCATCGTGGTACAGAGCTTCCAGGCGATGATGTAGCGCGAGAAGTCGTCGAGCACGGTCGACAGATAGAACCAGCCCCAGCCGATGACCTTCAGATAAGTGAAGTCGGTCTGCCAGAGCTGGTTCGGCGCTGTCGTCTTGTCATGGAACTCGTCGGTGGCCTTGATGACGATGAAGGCCGGGCTGGTGATCAGGTCATGGGCCTTGAGCAGCCGATAGACCGAGGATTCCGAGACGAAGTAGCCCTTCGTGTCGGTGAAGGTGACCGCCAGTTCCCGAGGCGACAACTCCGGCTCGTTCAGCGCCAACTCGACGATCTGGTCGCGCTTCTCCTCGGGAATGCGGTTCCAAACCCGGTTCGGCCGTGGCCTGCGATCCTCCGGCGCATCGATGCCACCGGCAAGGAAGCGGTCATACCAGCGATTGAAGGTCGAGCGCGGAATGCCGAGCTTGAGCAGCGTGCGCCGCGCCGACAGATGCGAGTTCTCGACCAGGCGGATGATCTCGAGCTTCTCGGATGCGGGGTATCTCATTCGTCGTCGCCCCCATCCGCGATCATGCTTTTTTTAAGAATCCGCAGCTCCAGAGCCTGCTCGGCGACGACCTCCTTGAGATCGCGCGCCTCCTTGCGCAGCTCCTTCACCTCGTCGCTGGTGGCGGCACGCGCCGTATCGCCGGCCAGTCGCTTCTTGCCGGCCTCCAGGAATTCCTTCGACCAGTTGTAATACAGGCTCTCGGCAATCCCCTCGCGCCGGCAAAGCGCCGCGATCGATTCCTCGCCGCGCAATCCCTCCAGCACGATGCGGATCTTCTCCTCCGCCCCATACTGCTTGCGGGTCGCGCGGCGGATGTCCTTGATGACCTGTTCCGCAGGCCTTTCCCTGTCCCGGATTTCTGTCTCATCTTCGCTCCTTCGAAAGGCTACGATGAACCAGAAATCCTCCGCTCTCAGTTAAGCCAATTTGGTCCCATCAGTGCTGACGCCGGACAGCGGTGTTGAATGTCGGAGCCTGGCTATGGGCCTTTGTGGCCTTCTGGGAAAGGCCGGCCTTGCTCGGCGTAGCCCTCGTCATCTACGGCCTGGGCCTGAGACACGCGGTCGACGCAGACCATATCGCGGCGATCGACAATGTCACGCGCAAGCTGATGCAGATGAAGCAGAGGCCGGTTTCCGTCGGCTTCTTTTTCGCCATGGGTCATTCGACCATCGTGGTCTTCGTCGCTGCCGCCGTAGCCGGCGCCTCGACGCTGCTCGGCAGCTTTCAGAGCTTTCAGAATATAGGCGGCACCATCAGCACCAGTGCCTCGGCACTGTTCCTGCTTGCCATCGCGGCGATGAACATCGTTATCTTCCTGTCGATCTATAAAAGCTATCGACGCGTGCGCGCCGGCGGCGCCTATGTCGAGGAAGATCTCGATATTCTGCTCAACAATCGCGGCTTCC
>SCRB01000432.1 GCA_004299545.1 Rhizobiaceae bacterium | reverse complement strand
CGTTCCCCCGGCCGAGCGGTCCGACACAGCAGGTCGCAGCCGTTTCGGCGCCCGCAGGATGTGGTCCATCCGCCCGGCTACTTCGTCGCGAAGAACTTGAAAATGATGACATTTCTTGCGTCTTCGATCCTCGTATTCTAGCGGATGGCCTCACACCATTCCGACCAGATCAATGGGTCCTGACCCTAATCTCGAGGGCGATGTCACGTAAACCCGACTATGAGCGCGCTGAGCGCGTGAGATGTATGGGCCATTTATCAAGGGCGACAGCTTTCCATTGCACCATGACCAGCAGGCGGTGAGGATGGATCTGAAAGACAGAGCGGTTTGAACGGGGCGGGACGAAGAGACTTCGGACGGCAGGAAGATCGCGACGAAGTGTTGCAAGGACCTGGGGCGATCGGAAGCTTTGCAACATCCGCTCCCGTTTTCGCAAAGGCACATGCGAATTCTCCACTCGATTGTTGAGACCGTTGTGCGACCGATGCTCGGCATCCGGCATCACCCGACGCTTGGCTGCCCCATAAGGGCGCGTCTTGTCTGAGATCATTCCCTTGGGCGGCAGTCCTACTTCCTCAGAAGCCGGGTCGGCAATCGCTTCGCGACCTTGGTATTGCGGCGGACCTGAAATTTCGTCCAGGACGTAGCCATCCTGATCGACGGCACGCCACAACCAGTGCTTCTTGCCGGCGATGGCGACAGCGATTTCATCCAGATGCCAGCCATCATTGCGGCTGGGCGACTTCATGCGCAGGCGGCATACGTAGGCCGCGCCGAATTTTCTTTGCCCGCAGGCGGATCGTCTCGTGGGAAACGACTATACCACGCTCCAGCGGCATTTCCTCGACGTGCCGCAAGCTCAGCGGAAGCCGATAGTGCAGCCACACCGCACAAGCGATGAGATGGGGTGGGAAACGATAGCGTTTGTAGCTGACAGCATAATTCTTCATCCCGCGAATCTACGCGCCGATTAATGACCGCAGGTTTACGTGAGATCGCCCCTTGGCCAGCTTATCGATGGCCTGCCGCTTCCACTGGGTGTAGGCATCGCGCGGGGCGGATCGCCGCATCAAGAGGCGGCGGGGGCGCAAGCATGGCTGGCAGGATGAAGCATTGCGGCGCTTTTGGCAATGTTTTTGTGCACGAAGCGCCGTGCCATGACTTGGGCATGGAACAGGCGATAAGGTTGCATTATCGAGATTGCGGGCAGCGGGCAAATCTGCTTGGGCGATTCGTACTGAGACTATACCACATTCCGCACCGGCCGCTCATCGATAGACCACATCTACCCAGCCCTTCGGTCTGGAGGCGGGTTGTTGGCCTTAAGCGCCGCCATAAGCATGGGACCGACTGTGAACTGTCCTGCCCTCGCCTTTTCGGTGAGCGCTCTGAGATAGCCGCCGGCGGAATTGATGTGCTGGGCGCGCTGCAGAATGCAGGCCACGACGGCGGCTGCAGTTTCCGGCCCCATGACATGGCAGGCCTCCTCGTAAGCCGAGGGCGAGATGCCCAGATATCCCCTCACCTGGGCAGCGACCATCATCAAATCGCGCCAGCTTCCGATTCCGTCGAGCGCATAATCGATGATGTCCGGGCAGGCTTTCAGGACCAGTCCGAGTGGATAGCCTTTCGGCGGCTCCTGTGGTCCCGGTTTGGGCGCGGCCGTCGCCCTGCTTTGTTCGAAAGCTGGTTCAAATTCAGTGGTGGCGTTGGTGTTTGAATTTGATTGCTGCCAGTCATCGCGATCGGCATTGCCAGTTGAATCTTCGGCATTCATATGAGAATTCAACAGGATATCGACCTCCTCACGGATCGCCGCTAGATCGGCCACAATCGGCTCCAGATCGGCGACGACCGCCCGGCGGGGGATTGCGTCTACGACAGCCCTGAACCGCCTCCAGATGCCACCCCAGCCACCCGGAACATCTTCTTCGACGGCGGCCTCGATAAGCTTGGAGATATCGCGCCGATGCAGCGTGATACGCTCTCTCATGAGCCGCAGCGCACGATTGTCCATGCGGACCCGTTCTGCGGCCTCGGAGAATTCGCCGGCCCGCGCCAGCATCGGCGCAAGGGAGAAACCGAAGGCCTCCTCAAAGCCCCCTCCCCTGCCCTTGCGGGCATACCGCTTGCCGTTCGGGCTGTCCCGCCTGATGATCAGTCCGCAATTGATCAGAACGGCCAGGTGGCGCCTCAAGGTCGGTTCCGACATTCCGTGGGCCCGTAGGATCAATTGCCTGTTGGATGGGAAGACGACCAGGCCATTTTCCTCCGACAGTTCGCTGTCCGGATAGAACGACAAAAGCGCCGCCAGAACAGCCAGAGCGCGATCGCCGATGCCGATAACGGACTTTCCTTCGCAGAGATCCC
>SCRB01000431.1 GCA_004299545.1 Rhizobiaceae bacterium | reverse complement strand
TTTCGGCGTGATCGTGTACCAGCGCTTGGCCTTCGGCATCTTTTCGATCAGCGGCCGCACCGTTTCGTTGATGGCGCCATAGGTCGGCACACTCCAGCGGAAGGTGCTCTTGTTGCATTTGCTGCCGGTGATCTCGTCAGCGCCGGCCGTGGTGAAGAAGACACCGTGATGCTTGTTGACCTCCTCGCCCATCGCCAGTGCGGAGGATGACAGGATGCCGCCGGCGAAAAGCTGCACCTTCTTCTGCTCCATCGCTTCCTGGATCTTGCGGACCGCCGTGGCCGGACGGCCCTCCGTATCGATCTCGAGATAGGAGAGTTTCTTGCCGAGCACGGAACCCGCATCGGCAACAGCCATCGCCGTTCCCATCGATCCGTATTTGCCGTTGGCAGCGAAGGCCCCGGACATCGGCACCGGTGCAGCGACAGTGATCGTGTCATCCGCCGCACGGGCGGCGCGCAGGATCGGCGGCGCCGCAAGCGCGGCGGAAGCGATCGACGACAATTGCAGGAAACGGCGACGGTGCATTTTTATTCCCCTTTTTTATGTAAACCAGTCGATGCGATTTATACGTATAAACTGGCGACCGTCAATCGAGGCTTGTCGCTTTCTCTCCGGCCGGACGGGGCTGCCGGACGCGAGTGCGCGGCCCGGCCTACCCGACCGGTCCGGACCAACGCCGGCAATGTGTGCGGTGGTTTTGCGTGCGGAATTGCGGGGATACAAGGAGAGAGGGCTTTTCCGCAAACTCGGGAAAAGCCGGAAATGCTCCACAGAGCAGCCTCAAAGGCAGGTATGAGGAAGCAGCACGGCGCGAGGCGCGTCGCTGTCAGTCCGGACAGTTCTTCCGGAAGGATTCGATGACATCCTCGGCGATCTCGACGAGGCGGGCGGAAGGACCGTCCGGGCCAATGCTCCGGCGGTTGACCCGCGCGCCTTCGACCAGGAGAGCCAACGCGTCCGTCAGGCGTTCTGGTTGCTCGATGCCGGCTTCCCGGCACAGCTTGATGAGGCGGTCGCGCATCTTGGTCTTGATTTCGCGGATCACCCGCCTTGCTGGGTGGCCATTTTCGGTCAGTTCGATCGCGGCATTGGCGATATCGCAACCGCGGTCGTCGTTGACGACGCATTCGGCGGCGCCACGGACCCAGGCGCGAAGCTGGGCGATCTTGTCGTCGGGATATTCGGCTTCGAGATGGTCCCAGGTGGCATTCATGTCGCACGCCACCGACCGGAGATATTCGATGATGAGGTCGTCCTTCGAATCGAAATGACGGTAAAGCGTCATCTTGTTGGTGCCGGCGGCTTCCGTGATGGTATCGACACCGACACCCCTGATTCCGTATTTGTGGAACAGGACCCGCGCTTTTTCGACGATGCGGTCCCGGGGCCGGGCCCGCCCTACCGTCAGATTGTCCATTTTTGTCAGGAGCCTCCTGTCTTTTGAGAAAATCACACGCCCTGCCTCTTGACGGAGGTGTGACCGGTCTGTAACTATACCGATGTTACTTACTGGTAACACCTATTTTTCAGGGCGTCAATCGGCGTGTTTTACAGGTTCTAAACGTCAAGACGCCCGATTCGGTTTCATCAGGGCTTCGGCAACGGCCGGTAGATGACAGATGCGGACCCGATCCCTTCACGAGGATCGCATGCAGGAGCAACCGCCATGGCAAAGCGTGAAGAATTCACCATCGACGAGATTATGCAGGATTCCATGATCCGGCTGCTCATGAAAGCCGATCGTGTCGATCCGATCGCCTTTGAAGCCAAGTTGCGCGCGATCGCCGGCACAGAAACCGGTGAGGAGGCGGACGGGGACGAAGGCGTGGACAGGGAACTGGTGAAGGCCTGTGCGAGCCGTGGCAATCCTTGCCGCTTCGCTCCGCCGGGTATGCTTCGGCCTTGATCTCGACTGGACTTTAACCCGCAGCTTCGCGTCCCCTTTAAAGGTACGAGCCGCTTCAAACCATCAAACCGATTGGAACGCCCCTGGCAGCGCCTCAACGCCGCCGCGGGCGCCAGCTCCGTCGCCTCAAGAGGCGGGGAGATGGAGGCACGAGAGACAGGCCCCTATGGTCAATTTTTTCATCCATCGTCCGATCTTTGCATCGGCGATCGCGATCGTCATGGTGCTCGCCGGGACGATCTGCTATTTTCTGCTGCCCGTCTCGCAGTTCCCGGACATCACGCCGCCGCAGATCGTGGTGACGGCAAACTATCCGGGCGCGAGCGCCGAAGTCGTCGCCGATACGGTCACGACGCCGCTGGAACAACAGATCAACGGCGTGACCGGCATGACCTACATGTCGTCGTCGAGTTCGAATGACGGCTCCTCCACCATCACCATCACCTTCAACGTCGGCTATCCGCTCGACATCGCCGCGGTCGATGTCCAGAACCGGGTGTCGCAGGCGGCTTCGTCCCTTCCGGCGATCGTCAACCAGAGCGGCGTCACGATCAAGAAGCAGAACCCGAACTTCGTCCTGATCGTCGACCTGACGTCCCCCGATCATTCCGTCGACCCGGTGGCGCTTTCGAATTATGCCTATCTGAGGATCGTCGATCCGCTGAAGCGGCTGCCCGGCGTCGGCGATGTCCAGATCTTCGGCGAGCGGCGCTATTCGATGCGCGTCTGGCTCGATCCCGACAAGCTCGCCAATCTAGGTATCACCGCCGTCGACGTGAAGAACGCGATCGAGGAGCAGAATATCCAGGTCGCGGCCGGCAAGATCGGGCAATCCCCGGCGCCGGCGGGTACGCCTTTCGAAATGCAGGTCAATGCCGTCGGCCGCCTCAGCGATCCGAAGGAGTTCGGCGATATCGTCGTGCGCGCCGACCCGGCGACCGGCTCCGCGGTGCGCCTGAAGGATGTCGCGCGTATCGAACTCGGCGCCCTGCAATATTCGTCCTCCGCCTTCTTCGGCAAGGATCCGACCGTGGTGCTCGCCGTCTTCCAGATGCCGGGCTCCAACGCGCTCGAATTGCAGCAGCGCGTCAAGGACAAGATGCAGGAATTGTCCACGCGTTTCCCGAAGGGCATCGCCTATGCGATGCACTATGACACGACGCGCTTCGTCGCCGCCTCGATGCACGACGTGGTGATTACGCTCGCCGAGGCGCTCATCCTCGTCATAGCGGTCGTTTTCATCTTCCTGCAAAGCTGGCGCACCACGATCATCCCGACCATCGCCATTCCGGTATCGCTGGTCGCGACGCTGGTGGTCATGGAGCTTCTCGGCTTCTCGCTCAACATGCTGAGCCTGCTCGGCATGGTGCTCGCCATCGGCCTTGTGGTCGATGACGCGATCGTCGTCGTCGAAAATGTCGAGAGGCAGCTGGAGGCGGGCCTGCCGCCCTTGCAGGCCACGATGAAGGCGATGAAGGAAGTCACAGGGCCGATCGTCGCGACCACGGCGGTCCTTATGGCCGTTTTCATCCCGGTGGCCTTCATCCCAGGCGTTGCCGGCCGGCTCTATAACCAGTTCGCGCTGACGGTGGCGATCTCGGTCGGCATTTCGGCCTTCAACTCGCTGACGCTCAGTCCGGCGCTGTCCGCGGCGTTCCTGCGCCACCGACCAGCATCGCAATTCGTGCTGTTCCGCTGGTTCAACGCTGGCTTCGCGCGGCTGTCTTCCGTCTATGCGCGTCTCGTGAGGAGCCTGATCCGGTTGCGCTGGGCGATGCTCGGTCTCTTCGCGGCAGGGCTGGTGGCGACCTATTTCATTGCGCAGCGCATCCCATCGACCTTCCTCCCGGTCGAGGACCAGGGCTATTTCTTCGTGGTCGTCCAGTTGCCGGACGGCGCTTCGTTGCAGCGCACGGACGTCGTGGCGAAGAAGGTGCGGGACATCCTGCAGGCGACGCCCGGCGTCGATATCGTCGGCGCCATCACCGGCCTCAACTTCCTGACCAATGCGGCACAGTCGAATTCGGCCGTCGAATTCGCCATCCTGAAGCCGTGGGACGAACGCGGGCCGGACGAAACGGCATCGAAGATCGTCGCGGAGACGCGCATGAAGCTCTTGCAGATACCGGACGCCTTCGCGCTGAGCTTCGATCCGCCCTCCATTCCGGGTCTCGGCACCACCGGCGGCTTCGAATTCGAGGTCGAGGATCTTGCCGGCAAGGGCAGCGTGGCGCTGAACCAGGCGGTCCAGTCCCTGCTGGCGGAGGCGCGCAAGCAACCGGAGCTCAGCCCGCAGCAATTGTTCACGTCGTTCTCGACCTCGACGCCGCAGTTCGACTACGACCTCGACCGGACCAAGGCGAAGCTTCTCGGGCTCAGCCTGCCGGACATCTTCAACACGTTGCAGATCTATTTGGGCTCGCTCTACGTCAACGACTTCAACCTGTTCGGACGGACGTTCCGCGTCACCTTGCAGGCTGACAAGGACGCGCGCGCGCAAGCGTCGGACATAGCGAAGCTTTATGTACGCAATGCTGAAGGCGGCATGGTTCCGCTCTCGACGCTGGGTAAGCTGAAGCCGATCGTCGGGCCGGAAACGGTGCCGCACTACAACAACTACGCCTCCGCCCTCATCAATGGCGGGCCGGCTCCAGGCTATTCCTCGGGCCAGGCCATCGCCGCGATGGAGCGGGCGGCGGCGACCGCCTTGCCGCGTGATTTCGGCTATGAATGGACAGGCATCACCTATCAGGAGCTGAAAGCCGGATCGATCGCGACAGCCGTCTTCACGCTGGCCATCGTTTTCGTTTTCCTCATCCTGGCGGCTCAGTATGAGAGCTTCGCCATGCCGTTCATGGTGCTGCTCGCCGTCCCGCTTGCCCTCTTCGGCGCCTTGCTCGCGCTTTGGGTGAGAGGCATGCAGATCGATGTCTACTCGCAGATCGGCTTCGTCATGCTGGTCGGGCTGGCGGCCAAGAACGCCATCCTGATCGTCGAGTTCGCACGCCGGCTGCGCGAGGAAGGGTCGAGCATCGTCGAGGCGGCGATGGAAGCGGCGCGTCTGCGGTTGCGCCCGATCCTGATGACGGCCTTCGCCTTCATCCTCGGCGTCTTGCCGCTGATGTTCGCCAGCGGCGCCGGTGCCGCCAGCCGGCAATCGATCGGAACGGCGGTCTTCGGCGGCATGCTCGCCGCGACCGTCCTGTCCCTGCTGTTCGTGCCGGTCTTCTACGCGGTCATCGAGAGGATCAGGGAAGGCAGAGCACCGAAGCAACAGGCAGCGCCGCCACCTCCCGAAGAGGAGATCTTCGAACCCGCCGAGGCGGCCGAATAAATTCTGGAGAAACGCATCATGCGCGTATGGAAAATCATCATTGGGGCCGCCGTCCTCGCCGGAGCGGTTTCGGCAGCCGGCGTCTATGTCTTCGACCGCAACGGCTGGGAGCGAGACGGAGGGACGGCCGGCGCGGCCACGCGCCCTCCGGCGGCCTTCGCCATGCCCGTGCCGGTCGCGAAGGTCGTCAGGAAGACGATCCCGATCTATCTGGACTATCCGGCCCGGACCGAAGCGATCCGCAACGTCACGCTGGAGGCCAAGATTTCCGGCTATATCGAGAGCCAGGCCGCTCCGGATGGCGCCGACGTGAAGAAGGGCGATCTGCTTTACAAGATCGATCCGCGCGATTTCCAGGCGCTGCTCGAACAAGCAAAAGCTCAGGCCCAACGCGACGAAGCCGCTCTCGACTATGCACGCTCGAACCTCACCCGCGGCTCGCAGCTGGAGAAGAACGGCTGGATCGACAAGGATACCTTCGACCAGCGCACCAGCACCGAACGTCAGGCCACGGCGGCGCTCGCGGTCGACAAGGCGGCGATCCGACAGGCGTCGATCAATCTCGGCTATACCGAAATCCGGGCACCCTTCGACGGCCGCCTGGGGCGAACGCGCGCACCGGAAGGCACTTTGGTCAGCGCCGCCGGCACGGCACTGAACACACTCCTCCAGCTCGATCCCCTCTATGTCACCTTCAGCCCCGGCGAGGGCGACCTCGCGCGCATCGAGAAAGCGCGTGCGTCCGGCAGGCTGGAGGCCGTGGTCACGATTCCGGGAGAGAGCGGCGTCGAATATAAGGGCGTGCTGACCTTTCTCGACAATGTCGTCGATCATTCCACCGGAACGATCACCGCACGGGTGACGGTCGAAAACGGAAAGAAGACGCTCCTGCCGGGGCAATATGTACAGGTCAGGCTGCATGTCGGCGATCAGCCGGACGCGCTCCTGGTGCCGCAGGTCGCGCTCGGCTCGAGCCAGCTCGGAAAGTACGTCTATATCGTCGGCAAGGACAACAAGGTCGAGCAGCGCTTCGTGTCGCTGGGTGCGACGGAAGGGGAACTGGTTGCCGTCAAGGGCGATCTGCCGGACGATGCCCGCATCATCGTCGGCAATCTGCAGAAGATCGGCCCCGGCGCACCGGTCGCCCCGATGCCGCAGACCCCTCCGGCGCAGCAGAGGCCGAAGGGCTGACCGGCAGCAGGGACAGCGTGGAAAAGGGCTGGTCTTGCCGGCCCTTTTCTGATTACGGAATTATTTCGATGCCGTGAGGAATTTTTCCAGGATGGCGTCGCCCATGGCCGAGGTTCCGATCTCCTTCATGCCATCGGACATGATGTCGGCGGTACGGTAACCGTCGTCCAGGATCGCGGCGATAGCGCCTTCGAGGCGGTCGGCCTCGGCGATCATGTTGAAGGAATAACGCAGGCACATGGCGAAGGACGCGATCATGGCGATCGGGTTGGCGATGCCCTTGCCGGCGATGTCGGGGGCTGAGCCGTGCACCGGCTCGTAAAGCGCCTTGCGTGTGCCGGTCTTCGGATCGGGGCTCCCTAGCGATGCCGAGGGCAGCATGCCGAGCGAACCGGTCAGCATCGCCGCCACGTCGGACAGCAAGTCGCCGAAGAGATTGTCGGTAACGATGACGTCGAACTGCTTCGGCTGCCGCACAAGCTGCATACCGCCGGCATCGGCCAGCATATGAGTCAGTTCGACATCGGGATATTTAGCCTTGTGGACGGCGGTCACGACCTCCTTCCACAGGACGCCCGATTTCATGACGTTGTTCTTTTCCATCGAGCAGACCTTGTTGCGCCTTGTCCGCGCAAGCTCGAAGGCGGCGCCCGAAATGCGCTCGATCTCGAACGTGTCGTAAACCTGAGTATCGACGGCACGCTTCTGTCCGTTGCCGAGATCGGTGATCTCCTTCGGCTCGCCAAAATAGACGCCGCCGGTCAGTTCGCGCACGATCAATACGTCGAGTCCTTCGACCAGCTCGCGCTTGAGCGAAGAGGACTCCGCCAGCGCCGGGTAGCAGATGGCGGGCCTGAGATTGGCGAAGAGCTCCATGTCTTTCCTGAGCCGCAGGAGCCCTGCCTCCGGCCGCACCTCATAGGGCACGCCTGCCCATTTGGGGCCGCCGACGGCCCCGAAGAGAACGGCGTCCGCCGCCATGGCGCGCGCCATGTCTTGTTCGGAGATCGCCTTGCCGTGCGCATCGTAAGCCGAACCGCCGACCAGCCCCTCCTCGGTTTCGAAACCGGAGCCGAATTCGGCATTCATGGCGGCGATGAGCTTCTTGACTTCCGCCATGGCCTCCGGGCCGATGCCGTCGCCGGGAAGCAGGAGGAGTTTGCGCGCTGCCATGGGATTCACCTTTCAGGAGGATACGAAGACGGTGGCTTGCTATCCGTCTCCTTCGGATGGTGCAAGCGGAAAGCCGGCGCTTACGTCATGGAACCGCCGCGAAAAACCGTAACCTCGATCTCGATTTTCATCTCGGGGCGGACGAGCTGGCAGACGGTCATCGTCGCCGCCGGCCTTATGTCGCGGAAGATTTCGCCGACCACCACAAAGACCGGATCGGCGAAGGCCGCGTCGGTCACATGATAACGCGCGCGCACCACGTCGCGCATGGAAAAACCGGCCTCTTCGAGCGCCTTGCCGATGGTCGCAAGGCAGTTCCTCGCCTGTTCTTCCACGCTCTCGGGCATGACCATGGTGGCGTAATCATAGCCCGTGGTGCCTGAAACGAAGCACCAGTCGCCTTCGACCACCGCGCGCGAATAGCCCGCCGCCTTCTCAAAAGGCGAACCGGTCGAGATCAGCCGGCGCACAACAGTACCTATGCCCAGGGACGACTCTCGGCGGCGCTCTTCTCAAAGCGGTCGATCGCCGGCACCTTCTTCATGGTCAGACCGATATCGTCGAGGCCATTCAACAGGCAATGCCGGCGGAATTCGTCGATGTCGAAAGTGATGACACCGCCGTCGGGGCCGCGGATTTCCTGCGCCTCGAGGTCGACCGTGAGCGTGGCGTTGGCGCCGCGCGAGGCATCGTCCATCAGTTTCTCCAGATCCTCTGGGCTGACGACGACCGGCAGGATGCCGTTCTTGAAACAGTTGTTATAGAAGATGTCGGCGAAGCTGGTCGAGATGACGCAGCGAATGCCGAAATCGAGAAGCGCCCAGGGGGCGTGTTCGCGGCTCGATCCGCAACCGAAATTATCGCCGGCCACAAGAATCTGCGCCTTGCGGTAGGCCGGCTTGTTGAGGACGAAATCCGGGTTTTCCGAACCGTCGTCATTGTAGCGCTTTTCGGCAAAAAGACCCTTGCCGAGCCCGGTCCGTTTGATCGTCTTCAGATAATCCTTCGGGATGATCATGTCGGTGTCGATGTTGACGATCGGCAACGGCGCAGCAACGGCGGTGAGTTTGGTGAACTTGTCCATGGGTCGTCTCTTCGGTTCCGGAACGGTTCCTGCTTTACACAAAATGACGCGTGAATCAAAGGTGGGGACGTGCCGTCGCACTCGCGATCAGATGATGTTGAGTTCGCGGAAAGGTTTCCCCTCGGCGATCCGCTCATAGCCGAAGGCGGAGCAGTCGATCGTACGGTAGACACCGTGGACGATCAATTCCGCGATCGCGCGGCCGGCGGCCGGCGCCTGCTGCAGGCCATGGCCGGAAAAGCCATTGCAGAAGAAGAAGTTCCGCATGTCGGGATGCGGCCCGATGACGGCGTTCTGGTCAAGCGTGTTGTAGTCGTAATGTCCGGCCCAGGCACGTCCCGGCCGGATCGCCTCGAAAGCGGGAATGCGCCCGGCGAGCGTCGGCCAGATCACCTCCTCGAAAAGCGGCCAGTCGGGCTCGAAGTCCTTCGGATCGGCGGCCTTGTCGGTCGCGTGCGGCTCGGCGCCGCCGGTGATGTAGACCGACCCTTCCGGACGGACATAGATGCCGGAGGGATCGACCAGGAGCGGCATGTCGTCGAAGCGGTCCCTCGCCTCGAAGACGAAGACGGAGCGCTTGCGCGGCTCGACGGGAAGCGCGAGACCAGCCAACGCCGCGACCCGGCCGGCATTCGGCCCGGCGGCATTGACGACGGTGCCGGCCTCGATCGCCTCGCCGGAGGAGAGACCGACACCGGCCGCCCGTCCGTTCATAGCAGCGATGGTGGAAACCGTTCCGGTAACGAAATCAACCTTTCTCTCCTTCAAGGCACGCCGGAAAAGCGCGAGCCAGGCGTGGGCATCGAACCAGCCCTCACCCTCAAGGCCATAGGCGCCGGCGGCGATGTTCTCTGTGTTCAGCCACGGAAAACGGCGATGCAGCGCCTCCGGTCCTTCGAGTGCGATGGCCGCCCCCTCCGCCCGCTGGACGGCATGATTGTGTTCCAGCACGCTGCGCCCGGCTGCGCTGGCGAGGATCAGATAGCCCTTTTCGCGGAAACCGATATCGGCGTCCTCGCCGAAGCGGGTTTTCAGGTCTCGGAAGAGACCGAGCGTGAATTGCGACAGGCGAATATTTTGGGCAATCGAGAATTGCTGGCGGATCGACGCGGCGGAAAGAGTCGTCGCGGAGAAGGTGAAATGCGGGTCCTGCTCGATAAGCGCGATCGATCCCCGAAAGCCTTCCTCACGCAGGAAATAGGCGATCGAACTGCCGACGATCGCCCCGCCGATGATGACAATATCCGCTGCCGCCATGTTTTCCGGATCCACGATTTCCCCGGACAGAAACAGTTTCACGCCATGTCTTCAAGAGGGATGCTGATCATGAGGCTTGCATCCCGTCCGGCCAGCCATCATGAAAGCGTTATGCCATCGAGAAACGCCCGCCCGCGCCGTTCCGTCCTCTATATCTCCGCGGCCAACGACCGGGCGCTCGCCAAGCTGCCCGATCTTGCCTGCGATGCGGTCGTCATCGACCTGGAGGACGCGGTCGCACCGGGCGAAAAAGCGGCGGCGCGGGGGAAGATCGGGGGAATCTTCGCATCGCGTCCTTTCCGCCGCGAAATGGTCCTGCGCATCAATGCGCTGTCGAGCGAATGGGGCAGGGACGATCTGGCGGCGGCAATCGCCGCGGCACCTGATGCCGTCCTGCTGCCGAAAGTGGAAACGCCGCGCGATATTCTGGACGTCGAGGAGGCTCTCGGGGCGGCCGGCGCCGCGGAAACGGTGCGTCTTTGGGCGATGCTCGAAACGCCAAAGGTCATGCTCGATCTGGGCGGCATCGCCGAACTTGGCCGGATCGCCGGTACACGGCTCGATTGCCTGGTCGCCGGCACCAACGATCTTGCCAGGGAAACGCGCGTCCGTGCGATGCCCGACAGGCGCAATCTCGTGCCGTGGCTTCTGCAGATGGTGCTCGCCGCGCGGGCCGGCGGCCTTGATGTCCTCGACGGCGTGAGCAACGATTTTCGGGACATCGCGGCATTCCGGCACGAATGCGAAGCGGCCCGCGCCCTGGGCTTCGGCGGCAAAACGCTTATCCATCCGTCGCAGATCGAGCCCGCGAACGATGCTTTTGCCCCGAGGGCCGATGAACTGGCGGTAGCCGAGGCGATCGTGTCGGCATTCTCGCTTCCCGAAAATGCCGGCAAGGGCGTCATCGCTCTTGACGGACGCATGGTGGAGCGTCTTCATCTTGCCGAAGCCGAACGCCTGCTGGCACTGGCGGCGGCGATCAGGGCGTGAGAGGTGGTGGATATTTGCGAAAAGATCACGCTCGGCAAAGAGAGACGTACATGAGGCAGACATCACGCGGGTATCAAATGTCAAATTCATTCCACTAGGGATATGGCGAAATGAAGCTCTATCGTTTTCTGACCGGCCCGGATGACGCCAGTTTCTGCCACAAGGTGACGAGCGCGCTGAACAAGGGCTGGCACATCTACGGCTCCCCGACCTATGCCTTCGATGCCGAAGCCAGGACCATGCGCTGCGGCCAGGCCGTCACCAAGGAGATCGACGGCGTGGACTATACGCCCGACATCAAGCTCGGAGAATATTGAGGAGTCTATTGCGGCGCGCTCTGGGCCGGATAAGCGTCTCCCGCGCCTTCCTCGATCCGCTCCATGTCGTCGTCGGAGAGGCCGAAATGGTGGCCGATTTCGTGGATGAGGACATGGGTGACGATGTCGCCGAGGGTTTCTTCATTCTCCGACCAATAGTCGAGAATAGCGCGGCGGTAGAGCGTGATGCGGTTTGGGCCCTCCCCGGTCTGCGGATTCCAGCGTTCGGCGAGGCCGCGCCCCTCGAACAGGCCAAGCAGGTCGAACGGCGTTTCCAGCGCCAGGTCGTCCATGATGTCCTCGGTCGGGAATTCGGCGACCTGGATGACGATTTCGCCCGTCAGGGAGCGAAACTCCTCCGGCAGGGCAGTGTAGGTTTCGAGCGCCAGAAGCTCCATCTCCTCGATCGACGGAGAGAGTTGTTCCTGCCAGGCGCGGGTCTGATAGAGGCGTACCATCTTGTATCCTTTGAGGCGCCATATAGCGGTTCGCAGGGCCGCTTTCGAGGCCTTTCCTGAAAAGCGCTGAAAGAAGCAGGCCCTTTCAGGAATAAATTCCGCTTGACTCTCGGGGCGCGCTCTGGAATCGATTAGAACATAAAGGGAACATCGGAGAAGGATCGACCGCCATGGCGCGCGAAGCCGCGGCGCGGCAGACGCTTTTTGCCTTGCGCCGGGAAGTGGCGAGAATCGAGGGAACGCTGGCCGAAAGGCTGGCGCTACCGCCGCTTCCGGACGGCTTGCCCATCCGGCGGTCGGGCATCGTTTCCGCCTCTTCCTCTCCCATCATTCCCACCGGCGTCCCGCGGTTGGACGAGCGGCTGAATGGCGGGCTGCCGGGCGCAGCGCTGACGGAAATCCATGGCGCCGGAATGCGAGATACGGGCGCGGTGACGGGATTTGCATTCGCCCTTGCAAGCCTCGTGCTGCAAGGAAACGCGTCGGGCGGACCTCTCTTCTGGGTCGGAACCGAGGATGGTTTTCACGAAGGTGGCTTTCCCTATGCGCCGGCACTTCTCAAGGATTACGGCATCGCACCGGAAAGGCTCATCCTGTCGCGCACGCGGAAAGTCGAGGATGCGCTGTGGGCCGCGGGCGAAGCGGCCAGGTTGAAGGCGGTTTCCGCGCTCATCATCGAGGTTCGCGGCAACCCGGCCCGTCTCGACCTCACCGTCACGAGACGGCTGCAGCGCCGCGCTGCCCTCGCTGGCCGTCCCGTCTTTCTCCTGCGCCAATCGAACGGGACCGGGAGGGCGGGGACAGGCGGAGCGGAGCCGACGGCGGCGCCCGTACGGCTTCTCCTATCGCCGGCGCCGGCCGGCTTACGGCAAACCGTTTATAGATCCCTTCCCGGCTCCATCGGGCCGCCGGCCTTCCGGGTCAGGATCGACAAGAACCGAAACGGACTTCCCGGACAATTCCTCCTCGAATGGAAGCCGGACACGCATTCCTTCCATGAAAGGCCTGCAGACGATGGCGCAGAGAATAATGGCATTGTGGTTTCCCCGTCTCGCGACCGACCGGATCATGCGTCGGCGGCTGGGGCGCTCATGGCGTTTGGAGAGGCTGGAGGCGGCGCCTCTCGTGGTGAGCCGGCAGGAGAACAATACACGGCGCATCGCGGCTCTCGACGAGCGGGCTGAAACGCTGGGGTTGAAACGCGGAACGGGTATCGCGGACGCGCGCGCCATGCACCCGTCGATCAACATCGTCGAGGATGATCCCGAGGCCGACCGCCGTCTTCTGGATGCCCTGGCGGACTGGTGCGACCGCTATACGCCCCTGGTGGCGATCGAGGGAACGGACGGTCTTTTCC
>SCRB01000430.1 GCA_004299545.1 Rhizobiaceae bacterium | reverse complement strand
TGCCCGGCGCATCCAGGGCGAGATCCTGCCTTCCGACCACGCCGGCGAACAGATCTGGATCCAGCGCGTTCCGGTCGGCGTCGTCGGCGCCATCATTCCCTGGAACTACCCGTTTGCCCTCGTTGCCCGAAAGGTGGCGCCCGCCATGATCGCCGGCGACACCATCGTGCTGAAGAGCCACGAGGATACACCGCTTTCGGCTCTCGCAATGGCAAGGATATTCGACAAGGCGGGCGTCCCGGCCGGTGTTGTCAACATCCTGACCGGCACTGGCGCGGTCGTCGGAGAGGCGCTTTGCGCCAGCGCCGATCTCGACCTGATCACCATGACAGGCAGCGTTCCGACCGGCAAGCGCATCATGAGCAATGCCGCCCGCAACCTGACGCCCGTTTCACTGGAACTCGGCGGCAAGGCGCCCTTCATCGTCATGGCCGACAGCGACCTCGACCTCGCCGTTCGCTCGGCGGTCACTTCCCGCTACATGAATTGCGGCCAGGTCTGCATCTGCAATGAGCGGACCTATGTGGAGCGTGCGGTCTACGATGATTTCGTCGAGAAGTTCGTTGCCGCAAGCCAGGCGCTGAGGATCGGCGATCCTCTCGAAGACAGCACCGACCTTGGCCCCAAGGTCAGCCTTGCCGAGCTTGAAAAAGTCGAGAAGCGCGTCGCCGAGGCGGTGGAGCAGGGCGCGAAGATCATCATCGGCGGCAACCGCCCGGAGCATCCGCCTCATCCCGGCGGCTTCTACTACAGCCCGACGGTCATCACCGGCGTCCGTCCGGATATGGCGATCGTGAAAAACGAAGTGTTCGGCCCTGTCGTGCCGATCATGCCCTTCGACAGCTTCGACGAAGTCGTCGGACATGCCAACAACAGCCGTTACGGACTGTCGGCTTATCTCTTCACCAACGACATCACCAGGATCATGCGGATGGTGAACGAGGTCGCCTTCGGCGAGATCTACGTCAACCGCGTCGGTCCGGAGAGCCTTCAGGGGTTCCATGTCGGTTATCACGACAGCGGTATGGGCGGCGACGACGGCAGCCACGGTCTCGAAACCTACCTGCGCAAGAAGACCGTCTACGTGAACTATTCGGGTGCGCCGACGAGCAGTCTGATGCCCTATGGCGGCTGACGATTTTTCTTACCATCGAAACGGGAGGATGCCTGGAATGAAATTACTTCGCACAATCGGATTGGCTGCCGCCGCGGCAGTTCTGCTGGCTGCTCCGGCGCTGGCGCAGGAAAGCAAGAATATCCCGCCGGAGGCCGCCGAGCTTTTGAAGCCGCTGCCCATTTCGCCGAAGGGCCAGGTGGTTCCTGGCTATCCCGACGGCGCGCCGGCTTCCACGCCTGACGTGCTCAAGCTGACGGATCAAGACATCGCTGACCTCAAGGCGAAGAATTTCACCGCGGGCATCGTAATGCACACGATGGATGCGGGCTGGCCGATGCTGCAGGTGGCAGGCATCAAGACGACGCTTGCGAAATACGGCATCAAGGTCGTCGCCGTAACCGACGCCAAGTTCGAGCCGGGCACGCAGATCAGCGATCTGGAGCAGATGATCGCCCGCAAGCCCGATGTCATCTTCTCGATCCCGATCGATCCGCAGAGCGAGGCGACGGCCTATAAGAAGGCCGCCGCTGCCGGCATAAAGCTCGTCTTCATGGACAACGTGCCCGTCGGGATGGCGCCGGGTAAGGATTATCTCACCGTCGTCGCGTCCGATAACGAGAAGAACGCCTATTACGCCGCGCAGGAACTGGTCAAAGGGATTGGGGGAAAGGGCGAAGTCGGAATCATCACGCTGGTCTACGACTATTATTACTCGGTTGCCGCGCGCAAGGTCGGCGCGGAAAAGGCGTTCAAGGAGCATCCCGACATCAAGCTCGTCGATGTCGGTACGTTCACCACACCCGAAAAGGCTTACGGGGTCGCCACCGCGATGCTGACGGCACATCCCGATCTCAAGGGCATTTTCGTGGCTTGGGACACGCCGGCCCAACAGGTCGTCGCCGCGGCGAAGACCCTCGGCCGGAAGATCATCGTCACCACCAACGATCTCGCACAGGATAGCGCTCTCAACGTCGCGCGTGGCGATTTCCTGGCGGTCGGGGCGCAGCGTCCTTACGACCAGGGCGTAACCGAGGCAAAGGCGGCCGCCGTCGGCCTGCTCGGCAAGCCGGTGCCGCCCTACATCGAGGTTCCGACCCTGCGGGTCAAGAAACTCGATCTCTTGAGCGCGCTCGAACTGGTGACGAAGGAACCGGCCCCGAAATCCGTTGTGCAGCTTTGCAACGGCGAGTGCTACTGATGCAGCATGGGGAAGGCGGCCGTCTTCCGGCGGCTGCCTTCCCCGCAAGACTGTAAGCGTGACAATGCCTGCTGGAAACGAGCCCATCGACGCGGCAGCGCCTCCGCTGGTGGAGATGCGCAACATCGTCAAGCGCTTCGGCGATGTCGAGGTGCTGCGGGATGTCAGCTTCGACGTCCGCCCCGGAGAGGTGCACGCACTCCTCGGCGGCAACGGCGCGGGCAAGTCGACATTGATGAAAATCCTGATGGGCGTTCACCGCACCGACGGCGGCCGGATTTTCGTCGATGGAGAGGAAGTGACCCCCACCGACGTCGGCACCTCGCTGAGCCGCGGCGTGGCGATGATTTTCCAGGAACTCAGCCTGCTCCCAAATCTCAGTGTGGCCGAGAATATCTTCTTCGGCCGGGAACCGCTGCGCGCCGGCTTCCGGATCGATCGCCGGGCGGTGCGTGAGCGGGCGCGCGAATTGCTGGCGGACCACGGTTTCGCGATCCCGGTCGACGCCGAGGTCGAGAACCTGCCTTTTGCGCAGCGGCAGGTCGTGGAGATTGTGCGTGCAGCCTCCTTCGGGGCTCGCGTCCTGATCATGGATGAACCGACATCGGCTCTGACCGCACGCGAGGAAGAAAAGCTTTTCGAACTCATCGAACACCTGACGAAACGCGGAAACGGCATTGTCTACATCAGCCACCGCATGGGAGAGATCATGCGCGTGGCCGACCGTATCACCATCCTGCGCGACGGCCGCAGCAGCACGCCCATACCGATCGCCGAAGCCAGGATCGAAAAAATTTCCGAGCAGATGAGCAGCACGGCGCGGACCGTCGAGCAGGTCGATCAGCCTGAACACTCGATCGTCAGGCGAAGTGTGAGCGGGACACCCGCCCTGAGGCTGCGGAATTTTTCCACGGCACGGACTTTGGACAATATCGATCTGACGGTGATGCCGGGTGAGATCGTCGGCATAGCCGGCCTGGTCGGTTCAGGCCGCTCGACGCTCTGCAAGGCGATTGCCGGCCTCATTCCTGATGCGCGCGGCCTGATCGAAATCGGGGGACAAGCTATCCGCCCCGGCAAGCCTCACGCCGTTCTTGGCAAGGGCATCGGCTTCGTTCCCGAGGACCGGCGGCTCGAAGGGCTGGTTATCGATCATGCACTGGAAACCAATATCGCGCTCCCCAATCTTCGGCGCGTCACCGGCGGCAGTCTCGGCGTCGTCCGGCGAAGCCGCGTGCGCGAGCTTTTCGAATATGGCACAAGGGGTCTGGCCCTGGTCGCCCGCGGCCCGCTTCAGCCCGCCGGTGAGTTGAGCGGCGGCAACCAGCAGAAAGTCGTCGTCGCCAAATGGCTGGCAAGTCGCCCGCGGCTGCTGATTCTGGACGAACCTACCGCCGGTGTCGATATCCGTGCCAAGGCCGATATGGGGGCGGCCCTCAGGCGAGCGGTCCGCGAAGAGGGATTGGGCATTTTGCTGGTCAACTCCGAACTCGATGAAATGGTGACGCTCTGCGACCGTATCCTGATCCTCGAGCGCGGCCGCCTGACCGGCAGCGCGCCGGCCAGGATCGAGCCGGCCCAGCTTCAGGCACTTCTTCTCGGAGGAAACACCGAGACCATCGAACGGCGGAAAACGCAATGAGTGACGCATCCCGACCCGAAGTGCAGTCCCGGCATCCCGCCGTCATGACGTTTCTCCGCGATCATATCACCTACATCATCTTCGGGCTGGTCACGCTCTACTTCGTGTTCACGGCGCCAAGCTTCGCCACGATCGGGACGGCCGAGGCGATCCTCAGGATCACCGCCATCGTTTCGATAATGGCAGTGGGCATGACCTTCGTCATCATCGCGGCCGAGATCGACCTTTCCGTGGGCTCCATGGCCAGCCTTTCCGGCATGGTCGGGGCGCTCATCCTCCAGGCCGGGTTCGGCTGGATTCCGGCAATTCTGTTGACATTGGCTTTCGGAGCGGTGGTCGGCGCCTTCTCCGGCTTGCTGGTGACATGGCTGCGCATCCCGTCTTTCCTCGTCACCCTTGGAATGCTGTCGATCCTTTCGGGCATCGCGCTGACCATAACCGGCACACGGCCGGTGCCGATCGTTTCGAGCGACTTTACGAAAACCCTCTGGGATGGATCGTTCGCCGGCGTGCCGGTGCCGATTATCTGGACGGCGGTCGTGGCGATCGTCGGCTTTTATCTGCTGCATCTGACGCCGCTCGGCAAACGGGTTTTCGCGACAGGCGGCAATGTCGTGGCGGCCCGTTTTTCCGGCGTGCGCACCGACCGCATCAAGCTGTTCGCCTTCATCCTTTCCGGCTTCACGGCGTCGCTCGCCGGACTGATACTGGCGGCGCGCAGCACGGCTGGCAATCCCAGCCTCGGCGCCGGTCTCGAACTTGACGTGATCGCGGCGGTCATCATCGGCGGCACCAGCCTTTTTGGCGGACGCGGCAGCATCATCGGTTCGGTCGTCGGGGCGATCTTTATCGGTATCGTCGGATTCGGCTTACTCGTGATGGGGTTTTCCACCTCCATTCAGGAGATCATCAAGGGGGCAATCATCATAGGCGCCGTCGCACTGGCGCGGCGCTGAAAACCTTCAGGAGGAAATGCGGTGCCGAAATGGAGGATGGCGTATCACGCGAATTGCTGGGGCCCGCTCGGTGGCGATGCGGTCGGCGTCACATCGATCAGCCAGCTCACATACAGGACCTATGGAGACATGGCCAAGGCTGCCGCCGAGATATCCGCGGCCGGTTACGAGGGCATCGAATTCTTCGACGGCAATGTGCTGGACGGCAAGAAGGATGGCTACGCCGCCATGCGGAAGCTGTTGGCCGAAACGAAGCTCACGCTCGTGGCGGTCTATTCCGGCGCCAATTTCATCTTTGGCGATGTCCTCGACGAAGAATTCTGGCGGATCGAGCAGGCGGCGGATGCGGCCCGCGCGCTCGATGCCGAACATCTCGTGGTCGGCGGTGGCGCGCGGCGCCATGACGGGACACGGGCGAAGGATTATGACGATCTGGCGCGAGCCCTCGACAGGGTGCGGGACATGGCCACCGCACATGGCCTCTCCGCTCACTATCATCCGCATCTCTCCACCATCGTCGAGAACCCTGACGAAGTGCGCCGGATCTTCAACAGGACCGGCATCGGGTTCTGCCCGGACACGGCTCACCTGGCGGCCGCCGGGGGCGACGTCGCGTCGATGGTGCGCGAGCACGCCTCGCGCATATCCTATGTGCATCTCAAGGGCTGGCAGCGCGATCCGTTCGCCTTCGTGCCCGTGGGGCGCGGCGATTGCGACAACGCGGCCGTCATCCGGGCGCTGAAGGACATCGGCTACGAAGGCTGGATATGCAACGAACTCGACAGCTGGCCCGATCCGGCTGAAGGAGCCGAAGAAAGCCTCGCCTTCGTCACATCGGAAGCCGCCAGGAACTGAGCGCGGCCTCGGCTTGTGCAAGATGCTTCGAGGAAAGGTGCCCATGGCCCATTCGTTCTTCACAGCCCACCAGCGCGCGACGGTCGAAGCTGCCATGGCGCGGATCATCCCGACGGACGACACGCCAGGCGCGCGCGAGGCCGGCTGCATCGACTTTGTCGATCGCTACCTGTCGGGAATTGGATTCATCTTCGCCAGACCCGATGGTTCCGGCTTCGAAGTCCTGACAGGAAAAGCAGCCGATGCTTGGCGCCGGCGCATCGCGATCATGCGGACCCGGTATGCCGAAGGCGTCTTCGATCTCGATTCGCGTTCGCACAAGGCATTTTCCGCCGACTTCGCCGATCTCGCGCCCGAACAGCAGGACAGCGTCCTGCGGGATGCCGAAAAGAAAAGCCAGGCCAAGGAGGCAGCGACCGCCGCGGACGGGCCGGCACTGCAGCAGACGTCGACGGAGGTCGATCTCGATTTCTTTCCGCTTATCGTCGCTCACACGCGCCAGGGTTTCTATGCCGATCCGATCTATGGCGGCAACCGGCGCCGCGTCGGCTGGCAGGTGATCGGCTTTCCCGGCCCCGCATCGCTCAGGGATGTGCATGAGGGACGTTACACGACCCTCCAATATTTTGCCGAGGGCGAAGCCGAGAAGGTCAGGGAGTTCCACGATGGCCTTTAAGAAAAAGCCCGGGCGTACGGGCGTCGTGATCATTGGCGCGGGAGCGTCCGGCGCGGCGGCGGCCAAGGTCCTCTGCGAGGCTGGCGTGAAGGTCGTGGCTCTCGAAAAGGGGCCATGGCGAGCCCGGGAGAGCTTCGGCGGCGACGAGCTTGCCAACGTCAACCGGTACAATCTCTGGCCGGATCCGCTTCTCAATCCGCGGACATGGCGCGAAAGCTCCGGACAGAAGGCGAGAGTTGAACTGTTTTGCCCCGTGCCCCAGATGGTTGGCGGCGGCACCGTGCACTGGCAAGGCTGGCTTCCACGGTTCACGGAAAACGACTTTCGCCTGAGGACGGTCGCCGGCGACCTGCCGGGGGCGAGCCTGGCCGACTGGCCGATCACCTATGACGAACTGGAGCCCTATTACCTCAAGGTGGAGTGGGCCTTCGGCGTATCCGGCCAAAGCGGTGCCAACAGGTTCGAGTCCCACCGCTCGGGTGGCTATCCATGCCCCCCCATGCCGGTGTCGCGCTACGTCGAGAAATTCCACAAAGGCTGCTCCGCGCTCGGCTGGAACTCGTTCCCGATGCCGCAGGCGGCACTTTCGCGCCCCTATAACGGCCGCAAGGCAACGGTGGTCAGCGCGTTTGCCCAACAGCATGGAGACCCAAGCGGCACACGCTCGTCCGCTCTCAACGTCTTCGTGCCCGATGCGCTGGCGACCGGAAATTATGAGCTTCAGCCGGAATGCATCGTGCGCGAACTGGTGCTTGACGGACAGGGTCGCATCAAGGCGGCGGTCTATGAGGACAGCGACGGTGATACGATTGAGCAGGAGGCGGACCTCTTTATCCTCGCCTGCGGCGCCGTCGAGACTGCGCGGCTTCTGCTTCTGTCGAAATCGGGGCGGTTTCCGAACGGACTCGCCAATGGCAGCGATCTCGTCGGCCGCAATGTCACCTTCCACGAATATTCGGCTGCTGTCGGCACCTATGACGACCCGATCTACGCCTGGGCCGGCGGCGGCTATGTCAGCGCCTCGACGTTCCAGCATTATGAGCATGATGCATCGCGCGGTTTCATATCGGGCGGGCATCTGGCCGTCGCCGGAGTCGGCATTCCGCTGCCCATCAATTGGCATCTACCGGGCGCGCCGACCTGGGGAGCAGAAGCCAAGAAGATCGATCGCGACTATTTCAACCATTCGCTGGCAGTCGCCATGGTGCTCCATGACATGCCGCAGCATGACAATCGCGTCGATCTTGATGGCGAGGTTGTCGACGCCTGGGGCTTGCCCGTCGCGCGCATCACGCTGAGACCGCACCGAAACGATCTCGATCAGGGGCGGTATCTCATCGACCGCGGCGCTGAAATCCTTGAAGCGAGCGGGGCAGCGAACATTCGCAAGGTCTACGCTTCCCGTATAACGGGAAACTGCTCCCACCAGCATGGTACGGCGCGCATGGGCCAAGATCCGGCGACTTCGGTCCTGAACAAGTGGTGCCGCGCCCACGAAGTCGACAATCTGTTCGCTGTCGACGGTTCTCCTTTCCCAAC
>SCRB01000429.1 GCA_004299545.1 Rhizobiaceae bacterium | reverse complement strand
GCGCGATATTGCCGTGCATATCCTCTATGCGCTTCTCGTCGCCGAATTTCGCCATCAGATAAGCACGGCGGTCGCGCCCTTCGGGCGGGATCGTGGGATCGAGCTGGAACGGCCGCCAGCGGACTCCGATATCGATTTCCGGCATTTCCGCGACCGCCTTGTCCAGCCGTTTCTGACCGATGAAGCACCACGGACAGACCGCGTCGGAAACGACGTCGATGGTGATGTGCTGTCTTTCCGTCATGCCGTTCTCCGCTCCATCTTCTTTTGTTTCGCAATTCCGAATGCAAAACCGCTCCGCATTTTTGCTGGAATTGCCGGCTATTGCGCGTGCCACCAGGTCGGTAACTGGAAGCCGTAGAGCGACGTCCGCTCCGGGTGCCGGATGCGCTTCCAGCGTGCGACCCACTGGGCGGGTTGATGATAGAGGGGAACGACGTAGAAGCCACTCAAAAGGGCGCGATCGAACGCCCTGACGGCCGTCGTGAACTGGCCCTCCGACCGTGCCTGGAGAAAATCCGAAATAAGCGCGTCGATCGCCGGATTGGCGACGCCGGCGAAGTTGTAGGTGCCGTTGACGTTGCGCGAGGCCGACCCCCAGCGCCCGACCTGCTCGGTCCCGGGCGAGAGCGAGGAGGGATAGCTCTGCACGATGACGTCGAAATCGTAGGTGGTAACGCGCTGCTGGTACTGCGCCGCATCGACGGAACGGATCGTCGCGTCGACGCCGATCTTGGCGAGCGTCCGCTGCCAGACCATAGCCGCCGCCTTGCCGTTGTTGCCGTCGATCAGAATTTCGAATTGAAGCGGATTTCCCTCGGCATCGACCATGCGGTGGTCCTGGATGGAGTAGCCAGCCTTGCGCAGAAGGTCGTAGCCCTTCTTCAGGAAAGCGCGGTCATATCCGCTTCCGTCCGATTCCGGCGGCGACCAGGTGCCTGCCATGATGGCTGGCGCAACCGCGTTCGGGAAAGGCGCCAGAAGCGCCTCTTCGGCCGGGCTCGCCGGGATGCCGTGGGAGGAGAGGAACGAGCCGCCGAAATAGCTCCGGGTGCGCTCATAGGCGCTGTCATAGATGTTGCGGTTCGCCCATTCGAAGTCGAACAGACCGGCAAGCGCTTCGCGCACGGTGCGGTCATGGAATACTTTCCGACGGGTGTTCATGACGAAGCCAAGCATGCCGGACGGCAGGCCGGTCTTGAAGGTCTCGCGGACGACATGGCCTTCACGCAGGGCAGGGAAATTGTATTCCTCGGTCCAGCGCGTCGGGTTGCCCTCGATGCGCACGTCGATCAGGCCCTTCCGGAATGCCTCGAACATGGCGTTGTCGTCGCGGAAATAATTGATCCTGATCTGGTCGAAATTGTCGAAGCCCTTTTTCGACGGGAGATTCCGGGCCCAATAGTTCGGGTTCCTTTTCAAGGTGATCGATTCGCCGGGGCGCACGTTGCTCACGGTGTAGGGCCCGCTGCCAACCATCGGCTTCAGCGTCGATTTGTCGAAACCGGCGGCGTCGGTCGCGTGTTCGGGAAGGACGGGCATGAGGCCCAGAATCAGCGGCAATTCCCGGTCCGGCCTCTTGAAGGTGAATCTGACCCCGTGCTCCCCGACCTTTTCCATTTTGGCGATCTTGGCGGCGGTGATGCC
>SCRB01000428.1 GCA_004299545.1 Rhizobiaceae bacterium | reverse complement strand
TGACGAGCCCGAACGCGGCGCCGATCAGGCAGAACAGAGGCGCCACGGCGGGGATCGACCATCCGGCCTCGAAAAACTTGCCGCCTATCGCCGCGACAAGGCCGAGCATGGAGCCGATCGAGACATCGATGCCGCCGGTGAGGATGACCAGCGTCATGCCGATGGCGGGGATCGCGGTCACGGCGGCGCTGACCATCAGATTGTTGAGGTTGACGGGCGCCCAGAAAGCGCCGTGCGAGCCGATGCTGATCACGATGACGAGCAGGCACAGGGTAATCAGCAGGACGCCCTCGCGCCCCTTGGCGAACCGTGCGGCAGCCCGAACCCATCCATGAATGGAAGTGGGGGGCCTGGCCAGCTTGTCCGGACGCGCGCCCGCCTTCAAGCTCATGCGGCGGCCTTTCCCGCGCCGATCGCCGAGCCGAGCACCCGTTCGGGCGTCATCTGCGCCCCTGCCACTTCGTCGACGACCTTGCCTTCGCGCATGACGATGATGCGGTCGCTCACCGAGAGCACCTCCTTCAGGTCGGAAGAAATCACCACGACGGCGACGCCCTGCGCGGCGAGATCGCGGATGAAGTCATGGATCTCGTCCTTGGTGCGCACGTCGATGCCGCGGGTGGGCTCGTCGAGGATCAGCACCTTGAAGGGCTTGCCGGCCCAGCGCGCGAACAGGCCCTTCTGCTGATTGCCTCCCGACAGCGTCGAGAGCATCGTGCGAGAGCTTTGCGCCTTGATGTTGTAACGCGCCATGACCCGCCCCGCCTCCGCGAAAAGCTCCTTGAAATCGAGCAGGCCGAGTGTCCTGGCGAACGCCCCGAGGCGGTTGGAGGTGAGATTGCTCTCCAGCGGCTTGGTGGCGAAGATGCCTTGCAATTTGCGATCCTCCGGCAGATAGCCGATGCCAAGCGCGATCGCCTCGGCGGGATCGGCCGGCGCCACCGCGCGGTCGTCAAGCAGGACGCGACCGCCTGACGGTTTAAGAAACCCGAAGACCGATAGCGCCACTTCCGAGCGGCCGGAACCGACAAGTCCGTAGATGCCGGTGATGACGCCGCCGGGGATCCGCCATGTCACGTCGGCGAAATAACTCTCATGCGAAAGGTTCTCGACCGTCAGCACCGGATGCCTGACCGCATCGGCCGCGATGTCGCGGTGCTCCTCGATTTCCCTTTCGATCTCGCGGCTCTTCTTGCCGGCCATCAGCTCCAGCAATGTCGTTTCAGAAAATTCGCCGGCCTGATAGGCGCCCGTCACCTGGCCGTCGGTCAGCACGGTGACGCGATCGCCTATCTGCGGCACTTCCTCCAGCCGGTGGGTGATGTAGACGATGGCCCGGCCGCCGTCGCGCAGCTGGCCGATGATGGAGAAGAGGCGTTGCGATTCGGCGCGCGAGAGGATGGAGGTCGGCTCGTCGAAAATGATCAGCCTTGCGTTCTGCACCAGCGCCTTGGCGATGAGAACAAGTTGCTGGTAGCCGAGGCTGAGCGACGACATCGGCCGCGAAAGCAGCGTTTCCGGCAGGTCGAGTTCGGCGAGAACGGGACGGACGCTCGTGCGCATCGCGTCACGCCGCACGAAGCCGAGCGCGCCGGCGATCTCGCGCCCCATGAAGATGTTCTCAAGAACGCTCAGATGAGGGTAGATCATCGGTTCCTGATAAACGGCGGCGATGCCCATCGCCTGCGCATGTTCGGGATTACGCAAGGCGCAAGCCTCGCCGTCGATCAGGATTGTGCCCTCGTCCGGCGTCAGTGCACCTGTCAGGATCTTGATAAGGGTCGATTTCCCGGCGCCGTTCTCGCCGAGCAGGACATGCGTACGACCCGATTCGATTTGAAGATCGACGCCCTTCAGCGCCTTCACGCCGCCGAACGACTTCACGATGTTTTTCAGTTCGAAGGCGGTCATCAACCCGGGCGGGCGGACCGGAACGGTTGCCGGCCCGCCCTGTCTCCGCTGTTTTAGAAGTTCAGCTTGATGTTGGACTTGTCGATGACAAGAGGCTTGCCGAGAAGCAGCGTCTTGGTCTTGGCGGAATAGGCCACCTTCCCGAGCCCGGGCACATCGTTTTCCGCCTTAAGCGGCTTGTGCTCGAGTTCCTGAAGGACGCCCCACGCCGTCAGATAGCCGAGATCGACCGGATTCCACAAAACGACGCTCTTGACCGTCCCGTTGTTGACGAAGGGACGGATGGTGTTGGGATCGGTGATACCGGTGACGGCGACCTTACCGCTCATGCCGGCGCGCAGCACCGCTTGCGCGGCGCCCGGCACGGCGGTGGAGTTGACGCCGACGATCCCCTTCAGCTTCGGATAGGCCGACAGCAGCTGCGCCGTTACGTCTGTCGCCTTCGAGATGTCCTCGCCGGCATACTGGATGGTGACGAGCTTCATGTCCGGATATTTCGCCTTCATGCGGTCCTTCATGAAGCCGATCCAGACATTCAGGTTCGTCGCCGTCGGGCCGCCGGAGACGAAGGCGACATCGCCCTTGCCGCCGATCTGCTTGGCAAGCTGGTCGATGACCGTTTCCGCCAGTTGCTTGTCGTCGGCCTGTGAAACGCGAAGCGAGACATCATCGCCACTGACCTGGGAGTCGCTTGAGTAGAAGAGGACGCCGGCGGCTTTGGCCTTCTTGGCCACGGCTTCGAGAGCGGTCGGGCTGTTGGCGGAGACGCCGACGGCATCGAGATGCTTGTTGATCAGGCTTTCCGCGATTTCGACCTGCCCGGAAACCGAGGCGGTGGTCGGTCCCTGGTAGACGACCTTGATGGGAAATTTCTTGGCCGCCTTGTCGAGGCCTTCCTTCATCGCATTGAAATAGGGAATGCCGATCAGCTTCGGCACGAAGGCAATGGTCCATGTCTTGCCGGTCTTGGCCGACGCCTGAACCGTGCCGCTCAGCATCGTGCCGGCGACGAGACTTACGGCCATGAGGGACACGGCCAGAACGGCCTTGGGCGAACTGTGCATGATTTCCTCCCGATAGTGGTGATTCTTCAGCGCCGGTCAGGCGATCGGCCGAAGCATTGTGATGACGCTCGATATGGAGAAAACCCGGGCGTCCCTCCGCTGTCGACGGCAGCGGATCGGCACAAGCCTCCTCGTAAAACGGCTTCGGGACACCTCATTTCCGGACCGTGGCCCGTTGCGGCTGAAAAAGCTAAATCCATTTAGCGAGGGCGTCAACAGCGACATTCTCGATGGAGTGCGGCGGTTTCGGGTTAACGACACGCTTGAAAACAAGAAGACGAAGCGCTCGCGGGAGTCCGTTTAGACGCGGCGCGCTTTTGTGCCGGAATGCCTGGATCGAGCGCGCGCGCAATTCGTCGGCGGTGTCTCGCCTGTGCCTGGAATCGGCGCGGCGCCAATCCGTTGAAAGGCGAATTAGCTTGACAAGCCGCATCGTGTCTGAAAAATTTTGCATCTGGTGATAAAAATATCCGAGGCCGGAATGACGAGCTTCGATAAAGGCCCCTTGCGCGACAGCGACGTCAGTATGGCGGCTCGAGCTGCATGGCTGCATTATGCCGGCGGCATGACGCAGGCTGCCGTTGCCAAACGGCTCGGCCTGACGGGCCTGAAGGCCCATCGCCTCATCACCAAGGCAAACCAGGAAGGCCTCGTGAAGGTCTTCATCGATGGAGAAATTTCCGAATGCGTCGCGCTTGAGGCCGACCTCTCGGCCCGTTACGGGCTCGATTATTGCGAAGTGGCGCCCGATTTCGATTCCGATGCGTTGCCGCTGCGTGCGCTTGGCATCGCCGGAGCGCAGTTCCTGCGCCGCGAGATCGAGAGCAATCCCGGCACGCTCATCGGCATAGGGCATGGCCGCACGCTTGCGGCCAGCGTGGAATACCTGCCCCGCATGTCGGGTGTAAACGTGCGTTTTGTATCGCTTCTGGGCGGGCTGACGCGCAAGTTCTCCGCCAACCCGCACGATGTCATGCACCGTTTGGCGGAAAGGACGCACGCCGAGGCTTACGTCATGCCCGTCCCCTTCTTCGCCAATACCGCGGAAGACCGCGCGGTTCTTCTCGGCCAACCGGGGGTACGGGACGTCTTCGAACTGGCGAGGAGTGCCGATCTCCTTTTCGCCGGCATCGGGACGACCGAGCGCGAGGCCTCGCTGGTATCCACCGGCATGATCGCCGGGGAGGAGATGGAGGAAATCAAGCGCGAGGGCGCCGTCGGCGAACTCCTTGGCCATTTCTTCGGAGAGGCCGGGCAGCCCTATGCGACCGCGCTTTCAGCCCGGACGCTCTCGCTCGACCGCAAGGATCTCAAGGGTCGCAGGATCGTGGCTGTTGCGGGAGGCAAGGTAAAGATCCGCGCCATCAGATCGGTACTGGAAAGCCGTCACCTAAGCGGCCTGATAACTGACGAGCGAACGGCACGATCGCTCGTGAAGGAGACGCCGGCCGGGTAGTGGCCGGGAAGACCTGGAACTGTGCCGTGCCCGAGAAGGAGGAGAAGTCTCATGTACGAGAAGGAACGCCGTTTGATAGAAGCATTCGTCGGAGGCCGCATGAGCCGCCGCGAATTGTTTGCCGGCCTCGGCAAGCTCGGTGTCGGTGCTGTCGCTGCCCGCTACCTGCTGAACGATGCCGTGACCAGTGCCATGGCAGCCGATTTCGACTGGATGAAGCACAAGGGCACGCATCTGAAGCTGCTTTTGAACAAGCATCCCTATGCCGACGCGATGATCGCGGATATCGAAGCCTTCAAAAAACTCACCGGCATGGATATCAGCTACGACATCTTTCCGGAGGATGTCTATTTCGACAAGGTGACGGCGGCGTTGTCGTCCAAGTCGAGCCAATATGACTGCCTGATGACCGGCGCGTACCAGACATGGCAGTACGGCCCCGCCGGCTGGCTGGTCGACCTGAACGAATATATCAATTCCGACAACACGTCGTCGGGATGGGACAAAAAGGACATCCTGCCGAACCTGCTGGCCTCCGATTCATGGTCGGGCAAGCCCGGCGACGCGCTTGGCGGTGAAGGCGCCAAGCAATGGTGCCTGCCCTGGGCCTTCGAGCAATATTGCATCAGCTACAACAAGCGCATCTTCGATTCGCTGAAGCTTACCCCGCCGCAGCACATGGAGGACCTGATCGAGGCGGCCGTCAAGATCACCAAGTCCGACAACAACGCCTACGGCATAGGGGTCCGCGGCTCGCGCTCCTGGGCGACCATCCATCCGGGGTTCCTGTCCGGATATGTCAGCTACGGGGCCAGCGACTTCGTCATGAAGGACGGCCATCTCAAGGCCGCCATGAACAGCCCCGAGGCAAAGAAGTTCACCGAATTGTGGGTGAAGATGATCCAGGAGGCGGGCCCGAAGAACTGGGCGACCTACACCTGGTATCAGGTCGGCAACGACCTCGGCGCCGGCGCTTCCGGCATGATCTACGACGCCGATATTCTGGGCTTCTTCCAGAACAACGGCGACACCAAGGAAAAGGGCAATATCGGCTTCCATGATTTCATCGCCAATCCGGAGGCAAAGGCGCCCAAGTCGAATGTCTGGATATGGTCGCTCGCCATGTCGAACTTCTCCAAGCAGAAGGACGCGGCCTGGTATTTCCTGCAATGGGCGACCTCGAAAGAGCACGACCTGTTCGGTGCGATCAAGGGCGATATGGTCGATCCGGCGCGTCAGTCCGTCTGGGACAACGACGATTTCAAGAGCCGCATGGGCAAGAACAAGGGTTATCTGGAGCAGTTCGAGAAGACATCGCCCGGCGCAAAGATCTACTTCACGCCGCAGCCGCTCTTCTTCAACGTGACGACCGACTGGGCGGCTGCCCTGCAGCGGATGGTGGCCAAGCAGGTCCCTGTCGACGAGGGGCTCGACCAACTCGCCGACAGCATCAACAAGCAGATGGAGCAGGCCGGTCTCTGACTTGCCGAAACTGGCGGCGGCTTGCGCGGCAGTCGAGCCGCGCTTGCCGCCGCAGCCGGATGACATCATGATGAACCTGACGACGCGAGTGGGGACACGTTCGTGAATCGCCGAGTGCTTCCATATCTGCTGAGCCTGCCCGCGCTGATCGTCTGCATCGGGATCATCGTCCCGTTCGTCATCGCGATCTATTACTCCATGCAGCGTTATAATCTGGCGCTGCCATATCTTCGGGGCTTCATCTGGTTCGGCAATTACCAATCGCTTTTCACGAGTTCCGAATTCTGGAAGACCGTTACCGTTTCGCTGCTCTACACGGTGTTCACCGTCGGGATCGAACTGTTCCTCGGCCTTGGAACGGCGCTGCTGCTGCGGCGGCCGACCACCTTCAACAATATCGCGGCTATCCTTCTTCTGCTGCCGCTCATGACTGCGCCCGCCATCGCTTCGCTTATGTGGAAGCTGATGACGAATCCGGGATTCGGTATCCTCAGCTATCTCATCAGCCTGGTCGGCATAACGAATTTCAAATGGGCGTCTTCGCCGACGACCGCACTCTTTACGGTCATACTGGTCGATATCTGGGTCTACACACCGTTCATAATGGTGCTGTTGATCGCAGGGCTGAGAGCACTTCCCCGCCAGCCTTTCGAAGCCGCCGAACTGGACGGCGTCCCGCGCACCTTCGTCTTCTTCCGCATCACACTGCCGATGCTGATGCCCTATATCATCACTGCGGTCCTGTTCCGGCTGATCGATTCCATCCAGCAGTTCGACATTATCTACGCCATGACCCAGGGCGGCCCCGGCGATTCGACGCTCGTCTTCCAGGTCGCCGCCTACCTGGAGTTTTTCCAGTACACGAATGTCGGCCGCTCGGCGGCGATCCTGATGGTGCTGTGGGTCATCACCTACGTTCTCTCGCTGGTCTTCGTGAAGAACTGGCGGCGCCTGCGCGAGCGCGCGCACGGCGCGGTGTAAGGAGGCGCAGATGGATCACACCTCGCCGCTGGAAACGATCTTCAGGCGCGTCGCATTGGGCGTGATCCTGGTCTTCTTCCTGTTCCCGATTTTCTGGATCGTTCTGATGTCGTTCCAGACGAACGAGCAGATCCTGCGGATTCCGCCGCGGGTTTTCTTTTCGCCGACGCTCAGCAATTACAAGGCGCTGATTTCGGGAGAATTGATAACGACCGTCGGGTCGCTGAAGCTGACCTTCATGCACAATCTGTGGAACAGCTTCTTCCTCTCGACGACCTCGGTGCTCGTGGCCCTCGTGCTCGGCGTGCCGGCTGCCTACGCCTTTGCCCGTTTCAAGTTCCGCCTCGGCGAGGACATCGCCTTCACCCTGCTTTCCATCCGGTTTGCGCCGCCTCTCCTGATATTGTTGCCGCTGTCGCTTCTCTTCAATGAGATCGGCCTGTCGGACACCTATATCGGCCTGATCTGGGTCTATCAGCTCATCTGCCTGCCGCTGATCGTCTGGATCGTCCGCGGCTATTTCGAAGACATCAGCCCAGACATCGAGCACGCCTACCGGATCGACGGCCATTCCTGGGCGCAGACTTTCTTCCGCATTGCCGTGCCGCTGGCGCGTCCGGGCATCGCCGCGGCGGGCCTGCTCTCCTTCATTTTCGCGTGGAACAATTTCGTTTTCGCCCTCATCCTCGGCTCCGCCGACAAACAACCGGTCACCGTGGGTGCGCTCGCCTTCGTCACGGCCGCGGGTATTTCCTATGGCCAGATCGCGGCAGCGATCGTGTTGTCGATCCTGCCGACGCTGGCTCTGGCGCTCTATGCCCAGCGCTATCTCGTCGAAGGCCTGTCGCTCGGCGCGGTGAAAGGGTAGATGATGAGCGGCCTGGAACTCCGCCACGTCAGGAAAGCCTTCGGGGCGCATGAGGTCTTTCCCGATCTCAGTCTCGAGGTCGAGCATGGCGAGCATGTCGCGATATTTGGCCCTTCCGGTTGCGGAAAGACGCTTCTCCTTCGCCTCATTGCGGGGATTTACGATCCCGATGCGGGCGATATCCTGATGGATGGCCGCTCCATTCTGGACCTTGCGCCGGATCGGCGGGGTATCGGCATGGCCTTTCAGAACTTCGCGCTTTATCCGCATATGTCGGCATTCGACAATATAGCGAGTCCTCTCAGTGCGCATGGCAATAGCGCTCCCACCGAGCATGTCCGGGAGATCGCCGGCCTGCTGAAGATCGACCATGTGCTTAGCCATGCGCCGCGCGCCCTTTCCAACGGGCAGAAGCAGCGCACGGCATTGGCGCGGGCGCTTGTCGGGGAGCCGAAGCTTTTGCTTCTCGACGATCCGCTACGCAACGTCGACGCCAAGTTGCGCTACGAAATGCGGCTTGAACTTCCCAAGCTCCTGCGCGGGTTCGATGCCACCGTCCTTTACGTCACGCAGGACTATAAGGAAGCGATGGCGCTCGGCCATCGCATCGCCGTGATGTCGCGGGGGACGATCAGGCAGTTCGGCACCCCCGAGGAGATCTATTATCAGCCGGCCGATGTCGAGATTGCCCGCCTGTTCGGTGATCCGACGATCAATCTGCTGCAATTGCAGCCCGAGAAAAGCGAAAGAGGCGTCCATATCCGCCTTTCCGAGGTGGCTGTTCCCCTGCCGGACGGAGATGCGCTCCCCACGGGGCGGGAATGCACGGTCGGGCTGAGGCCTGAAGTGCTGGCCTTCGTGGATGCGGATGTGCCGGCCGCGATACCCGTGACGGTAGAGGCGGAAACGCCGTTGAACGAGAAGGTCGTTTCCCTGGTTCGAACATCGTGTGGCCACGAATTGCTGGTCTCCCGGCCGGCCGGTACACCGGCGCCCGCGTCCGGCCCCGCGCATATCGGCGTGGACCCGGGCAGGCTTTTGCTTTTCGACCCGTCAAGCGGCGATCGCATCGCGCTTCAGGACGCGGTTTCCACACGCGGCGGGTCCACGACATGAGCACGAACGCGCTGACAATTTCGGAAGTCGACAAGATCTACGGCACCGGAAGCGGCAGCGTCCACGCCGTCCGTGACCTGACCATGGAGGTCGCGAAAGGCGAGATCGTCGCGCTGCTCGGTTCGTCGGGCTGCGGCAAGACCTCGACGCTGCGCATGGTAGCGGGCTTCGAAGATGTTTCGCGCGGCTCGATTTCCCTCGCCGGGCGCAGGATTGAGACCCTGCCGCCCGTCAGGCGCAATGTCGCGATGGCGTTCGAGGGATATTCGCTCTATCCGCCATTGACGGTGCGCGACAACATTGCGTTCGCGCTCAAGGTCGCGCGGTTGAGCCGAAGCGAAGTCGACGGGAAGGTGGTCGGCATCGCACGGCTGCTGGAGATCGAGGATATCCTCGATCGCTATCCGGGCTCGATCTCGGGCGGCCAGCAGCAGCGCGCCAGCCTCGGCCGCGCCTTGATCCGGCAGGCCGATCTTTATCTTCTCGACGAGCCGATGGGCCAACTCGAGCCGCAGCTCAGGGCTGTCCTGCGCGGCCGCATAAAGCACTATATCAAGGAGCGCGGGCTGACCGCGATTCTCGTCACCCACGACCAGACCGAGGCGAACGCTCTGGCGGACCGCATCGCGGTGATGGAGGGCGGCGTGCTTCAGCAGTTCGATACCCCGGCCATGCTCAAGGAACGGCCGGTCAACCTGTTCACCGGCACTTTTGTCGGCGAACCCCCGATGAATGTTTTCGAGGCACATGTCAAAGGGGATGACCGGCAGTTAAGCCTGACATTGGCGGATGGCTTCTCGCTCAATTATGCCGCCGACGCCTTCAGCCACGATGTGCGCGAAGAGCTTCTCAAGCGCGAGAAAGTGGTCATCGGCGTGCGCCCCTATGCCGTGCGCAGGAGCGCCGAAGGTGTTCCCGCGACGGTCTCGACCAGCCAATGGCTCGGCGACCAGACCCATATAGCGGCGGATTTCGGCGGTCATCTGCTGGTGCTGGTCGAACATGACCGGACGCGGCTGGCGGCCGGTGAGGCGATCAATATCAGTATCGATCCGCACAACCTTCATATTTTCGATCTGGCGGGCGGCACGGCAATCTCCCATGGAATGGAGCTTGCGTAATGCGCGACCTGCTGATCGGCATCGACGCCGGCACATCAGTAATAAAATCGATAGCCTTCGACCCGGGCGGACGACAGGTCGCTGCGGCCATGCTGCCGAACAGCTACAAGACGTTGCCGGGCGGCGGCGCCGAGCAGGATCCGGCTCGGACCTGGAAGGATACGGCGGAGACGCTGCGCCTGCTCGCCGGCCAGATTCCCGATCTAGCGTCCAGGACCGCGGTTGTTGCCATAACCGCGCAAGGCGACGGAACATGGCTGATCAACAGCGCCGGGGAGCCGGTCGGGCAAGGCTGGCTGTGGCTCGACGCGCGCGCCACATCGATCGTGGAGGAGATGCGCGCCCGCCCGGAAGACCGGGTCCGCTTCGAACGGACCGGCACGGGGCTTGCGGCGTGCCAGCAAGGTCCGCAACTCGCCTATATGAAAGCCAACATGCCGGATATGATGAAGCGCGCCGCGACCGCGTTTCACTGCAAGGATTGGCTCTACTTCAAAATGACCGGCGAACGGGTCACGGATCTCGCCGAAGGCCTGTTCACCTTCGGTGATTTTCGCACGCGTGCCTATAGCGACGACGTGATCGAGGCACTCGGCCTGAGCGATTTGCGCCGCTTGCTGCCGCCGATGATCGAACCCACCGAGCATTGTGGCGGTCTTACCGTCGAAGCGGCCGAAGCGACCGGCCTGTTTCATGGCACGCCCGTGGTGCTCGCCGGGCTCGACGTGATATGCACGGCCACTGGTGCAGGCCTCATGGACCGCGACAGCAAGCCGGGCTGTTCCGTAATCGGTTCGACGGGCATGCATATGCGGCTCGCGGAGGCGGTGGCTGACGTGAAGCTCAATGAGGCGCGCACCGGCTACACCATCCCCATGCCGGTCCCCGGCATGTACACCCAGCTGCATTCCAATATGGCCGCGACGCTGAACATCGATTGGGTCCTCGGTCTCGCGCGCGATATCCTCGCTTCGCAGGGCATGGCATCGGGGTCCAAGGAAATGATTCCCCTGATCGACCGCTGGATCGACGCCGCGCCGCCCGGCTCGCTGCTTTACCAGCCATTCGTTTCGGAGGCGGGAGAGCGTGGCCCGTTCGTGGACGCCAATGCGCGGGCCGGCTTCATCGGCATTTCTTCGCGCCACGGCTATGCAGACCTGGTGCGCGCCGTGTTCGAGGGGCTCGCCTTCGCCGCCCGCGACTGCTACGCGGCGATGGGTCCCCTGCCTTCCGAAATCAGGCTGACCGGCGGGGCCGCCCGCAGCGCCGCGCTGCGCCGCATCCTCGGCGCCACACTCGGCGCCAACGTACGGACTTCCAGCCGGGAAGAGGCAGGGGCGGCGGGGGCGGCCATGATCGGGGCGCAGGCGATCGGGCTCTACCCGTCGATGGAAGACTGCGTCGCCGAATGGACGACGCCGTTGCTTGGAGAGGCTGAAATTCCCGACGCGGGTTTGGCCGAGACATATGACAGGCTGTTCCATGTCTATGCCGACGCCCATGCGGCGTTGCGGCCTGTCTGGCGATCCCTCGCCGAACTGCGCCACCACTGATCGAGATAACGGTTATGACAAGAGAAATTGCGATTATCGGCGACCGCTTCATGCTTCCCGACGTCTTCCGGCGCGAGATAGAAAAGGTTTGCGGCGGTGATCTCGCCATTCGCACGAAGGAAGTTCCATGGCCGGATGAGCCGATGGAACATGGCTACGCGGTTGCCGGCATGGACGGGTTGAAGGAATATTTCGGCGATCCCGACGAGGTCGTCGACTTCATCGGCGGAGCCGAGATATTCGTGACGCAACTCTCCCCCATGTCCAGCCAGATGATGGACCGGCTTCCCGCGCTGCGGCTGATCGCCGTCTCGCGCGGCGGGCCGGTCAATATCGACATGGATGCTGCGCACCGGCATAATATCACCGTCGTCAACACCCCCGGCCGCAACGCCAGCGCGGTTGCGGAATTCACCATCGGCGCGATCCTTGCCGAGACGCGGCTGATCCGGGTCGGCCACGAGGCATTGCGAAAAGGCGAATGGCGCGGCGACCTCTATCGCGCCGACCGCACCGGACGCGAACTCAACGAGATGACGGTGGGGGTCATCGGATATGGCAATATCGGCACCAGGGTCGTGAGGCTGTTGCGTGCCTTCGGCTGTCATGTGCTGGTCTGCGACCCCTATGTCCAGCTCACCGCCGACGACCGCAATGCCGGAGTCGAGCTTGTCGGATTCGACGACCTCCTGACACGAAGCGACGTCGTCACCCTGCATGCGCGCGTGACCGAAGAAACACGCCGCATCATCAACGCGGAAGCGCTTGCCCGCATGAAGGAGGGAGCGATCCTGGTCAATACCGCGCGCGGGCCGCTGGTCGATTACGACGCGCTCTACGACGCGCTGGCGTCCGGCCGGATCGGCAGCGCCATGCTCGAAACCTTCGCGGTCGAGCCGGCCCCGGCGGACTGGCCGTTGCTGCAGCTTCCGAACGTGACGCTCACGCCCCACATCGCCGGCGCGTCCGTGCGCACCGTCACCTACGCCGCCGAGCAGGCGGCGGAAGAAGTGCGCCGCTTCATTGCCGGTCTTCCCCCCCTCAACCCCTGCTGATTGCTATGGATATGACAAACGAACCGGAACTGCGCCGCTCACTCATTCAACATTGCCTGGCCATGAATGCGTCGGGCCTCAATTACGGCACCGCCGGCAATATCAGCGTGCGTTGCGGCGACAGGATGCTGATCACGCCGAGCGCGACGCCCTACGACACGCTCGAGCCCGACGACATCGCCGTGATTCCCGTCGATCGCGGCTATGACGCCTGGGAAGGGCCGTTGGAGCCTTCAGTCGAATGGCGCTTTCATCTGGACATCATGCGCTCGCGGCCCGATGTCGGGGCGGTGGTGCACGCCCATGCCCCCTTCGCCACGATCCTGGCGATCGCCCGCAAGAACATCCCCGCCTGCCACTACATGATTGCCGCGTTCGGCGGCAGCGATATCCGCTGTTCCGGCTATGCGCGCTACGGCACGAAGGAGCTTTCCGAGGAGGCGATCAAGGCGCTCGACGGGCGCCAAGGCTGCCTGCTTGCCAATCACGGCATGATTGCCGTCGGGCCGGACCTCCAGAAGGCGCTCGCGCTGGCCGTGGAACTGGAGAATTTGGCCAGCCAATATTACCATTCGCTGCTCATCGGTGGGCCGGTTCTCCTGACGGACGAGCAGATCGCCGAAACGCGCGCCGGGTTCGCGACATATCGGAAGCAGAAGCGGCGCAAGGAAGCGTGATCCTGCGAGGAACGGCAGACCAAGGCTGGTGAACCGGCCGCCGGGGCGGCGTGGGATCGCGACGCGGCAGGCAAGACCTCTGCTTGTAAGGACAAAACGATGACAGGACCGAGCGACGGGGCGAACAGGGCCGAATTCAATGCCCTTCGCGTACTTTCAGCACGCATCGGCGCCGATCCCCTGCTGACCCAGGCGGCGGGAGGCAATACCTCGATCAAGGATGGCGACACGCTGTGGATCAAGGCTTCCGGAACCTGGCTGGAGCAAGCACTGTCCAGCGACATCATGGTTCCCGTCGCTCTCGGCCCGCTGCGCGATGCGGTGCACGATGGCGATCCGCGAGCCGAAAAACCGATCGATTTCGTGCCCACGGAAAACAATCCATCCGGCTTGCGCCCTTCCATTGAAACTACGCTTCACGCGGTCATGCCGCAAAAGGTGGTCGTGCATGTCCACTGTGTCCAGACCATCGCGAACGCCGTTCGAACGGATGCGGAAACGGTTTTGCGAGAGCGATTGCAGGGCATGCGCTGGGCGTTCGTTCCCTATGTCCGGCCCGGCCTGCCGCTGGCCAATGCCATCGCGGAACGATTGCAGCCGTCGACCGATGTGCTGGTGCTCGGCAATCACGGGCTGGTCGTGGCGGCGGAAACGGTGGCGGATTCGGAAAGGCTCATGGCGAAGGTGTGTGGCCTTCTCGCCCAGGTCCCGCGTGTCGCGCCTCCGCCGGATCTGGCCGGGTTGGCGCGTCTGGCCGGGCAGAGCGGTTATCGGCTGCCGGCCATGCCCGAAACCCACGCCGTCGCAACGGATCACGTCAGCCTGCGTATTGCCGCGGGCGGTAGCCTCTATCCGGACCATGTCATCTTTCTCGGTGCCGGCTCGATCGTGGCGAAACCGGACGAAGACGCCGCCGGTATCGAAGCAGCATGCAAGGCCCGCGGACAGGTGGCGCCAACGATGCTCCTGTTTCCGGGCAAGGGCGTGCTGATGCGCCGCGATGCAAGCGACAGCGCCGAGGCGCTCGCCCGCTGTCTGGCGCATGTCGCGCTGCGCATCCCGCCGGACGCGCCCCTGCGCTATCTCACCCAGAGCGAAAATGCCGAGTTGCTTGGCTGGGACGCCGAGAAATACCGGCAGAGTCTCGATGCCCGCCGGAGTGGAGAGCCACGGTGAATTCGCCGCTTTTCCTCGGCATCGACGTCGGGACATCCGGGGTGCGCGCGATCGCCCTCGACGGCGATGCCGTGGCGGCGGGCCAGGGCGCGGCGCGAATGGACGAATTCGGCGCAAACCACCGCGATCCTGCGGTCTGGTGGGCAGCGACGGGAACGGCTCTGTCACAGCTTTTATCGCAGATAGAGCGGGAAAGGGTACGGGCGATCTGCGTCGACGGCACATCCGGGACGGTATTGTCGGTGGACCGGTCCGGCCGGCCTCTCGCCGAACCGATGATGTATAACGATCCGGTCGAGGATACGGCTATCCTGAAATCGATTGCCCGGCAGGCCCCGCGTGACAGCGCCGCCCGCGGTGCCACGTCCGGCCTCGCCAAGGCGATCCGCTTCGCGTCGCGCCGTGATGACGTCTGGCGCGTGATCCATCAGGCCGACTGGATCGCCGGGCGGCTTTCCGGCAGGTTCGACATCAGCGACGAAAACAATGCCCTTAAAACCGGCTATGATCCCGTCGCGCGGCGCTGGCCGGATTGGATCGGCAGAACTTCGCTCCCCCTTGAACTCCTGCCGGAGGTGGTCGAGCCCGGAACACCGGTCGCATCGGTCACCCGCGAAATCTCCGCCGCCTTCGGCCTGCCCGGCGCTGCCATTGTCGTTGCCGGCACCACGGATGGCTGCGCCTCCTTCCTTGCCACCGGGGCCTGCCGCACAGGCGACGCCGTTACGGCCCTCGGCTCGACGCTGACCGTCAAGATGCTGTGCGACACGCCCATATTCGCTTCCGAATACGGGCTCTACAGCCATCGGATGGGTGAGTTGTGGCTCGCCGGTGGTGCGTCCAATACCGGCGGCAACGTGCTTTCCCGGTTCTTTGACGTTGACGCGATCGGCCGCCTCTCGGAGGCAATCGATCCAGCCAAGCCGACCGGGCTGGATTACTATCCGCTGTCCCGCAAGGGGGAACGCTTTCCCGTCAACGATCCCGACCTGCCGCCGAAGCTCGAGCCGCGGCCGCAAGACGATGTACGCTTTCTTCAGGGCCTGTTTG
>SCRB01000427.1 GCA_004299545.1 Rhizobiaceae bacterium | reverse complement strand
CGCGTTTTTTTTCACCAAGTCGCCTCACCCTCGATCGTTGGTGGCATTTGCAGGTGATTTTGCGCGGCTTGTGATGCAAAAACAAGAGGACTAGAGTTGTTGCCGGCTGGAGGGGCAGGCCCTTCGGGAAATATCGGGCCGACCCATGAGCTACGAGGAATAAACGGCATGACGGCCTCGGTCCTGATTGCCGATGACGATCCCAATATCCTGCGTGCGCTGAGCTTCCTCATGCAACGGGAAGGGCATATCGTGCGTACCGCCGCCGACGGCCGCGAGGCGCTCGATGCCATCGAGCAGGAAAAGCCCGACCTGGTGCTGCTCGACCTGATGATGCCGCGTGCGAACGGTTATGAGGTCTGCCGCGCCCTGCGCTCGAATCCGGGCCATGCGGACGTGCGCATCATCATGCTCACCGCGAAGGGGCGTGACGCGGACGAGCAGGCGGGGCTGGCGCTGGGAGCGGATGCCTACATCACCAAGCCCTTCGCCATCGGCGACGTGACGGCATGCGTGGCGCAGGTGCTGTCGTTAGCGGCAACGGCCACCCGGACACGGCCAAAGCACGGGACTGAGGCATAGTATGCTGCGCCGGACGGTCCGTCGCGACAGGATGGTCGGCCTCTTCGCCGTAGGCGTGCTTCTTTTCAACCCGCCGATCCTCAACCTTGTCGGCGGGACGGTGTTCGGCTGGCCGGCGCTTTACCTCTATCTTTTCGGGACATGGGCCGGCTTGATCGCGGCCGCGGCCTTCATCCTCGAAGGCGGGAGCGAGAACGAGGAACGCCGGGGCGACGAACGCCGGGGTGACGAGCTTCGGCGATGAGCCAGCATCTCATCATCTTTGCCGCCGTCGCCTATCTGATCCTGCTTTTCGCCGTCGCCTATCTCGTCGAGCACACGAGCGGCCGCTTTTCCCGCCTGACCGGATCGAGCCTGGTCTACACGCTTTCGCTCGCCGTCTATTGCAGTTCCTGGACCTTCAATGGCGGTGTCGGGCGCGCCTCGCAATCCGGCCTCGATTTCCTGCCGATCTATCTCGGGCCGACGCTCGCCTTCTGCCTCGGCCCCATCATCATCCGCAGGATGCTCAAGATCAGCCACGCCAACCGCATCACGTCTATCGCCGACCTGATCGGCGCCCGTTTCGGCAAGAGCGGCGGCCTCGCCGCGCTTGTCACCGTCATCGCGGTCGTCGGCCTCATCCCCTATATCGCGCTGCAACTGAAATCGATCTCCAGCGGCTTCGCCGTCTTGAGCGCTCCCAACGGAGCGGCAGACGTCACCGCAACGCCGGTCCTCACCGACGGTGCGCTCTGGGCCGCGATCGTGCTCACCGTCTTCGCGATGCTCTTCGGCAGCCGCAGCATCCATCCACGCGAACACCATCCGGGCATGGTGGTCGCGGTCGCGCTCGAATCCATCCTCAAGCTCGTCAGCCTTACACTGATCGGCCTCTTCATCGGCTACGGACTCTTCAACGGTTTCGGCGATCTTTTTTCGAGAGCCACCGCGGCCCCCGAAATCCGATCCATGTTCGCTCATTCGCCAAGCCGCTACGGCTATAACTGGATCGTGATGACGTTTCTCGCGATGCTGTCGGTTTTCTGCCTTCCGCGCCAGTTCCAGATCATGGTGGTGGAGAATGTCGACGAGCGGCATCTGAACCGGGTGCTCTGGCTTTTTCCGCTTTACCTGCTCGCCATCAACATCTTCGTGCTGCCGATCGCGCTCGCCGGACGGATGATGCTGCCGACCGTCTCGGACCCAGACAATCTGGTGCTCGCCCTGCCGCTTGCTTCCGGCTACCCCATCGTCGCGCTGATCGCCTTCCTCGGCGGTCTTTCGGCCGCGGCAAGCATGGTCGTGGTGGAAACCACCGCGCTCAGCCTGATGGTCTGCAACGATGTCGTCATGCCGGCCCTGCTGCGCATCAAGGCGCTCGGCCTCGAACAGAAAGCAGACCTGACCAGCCTGCTTCTTTGGGTGCGTCGCCTCGTCATGATCGGGGTAATGGGGCTGGGTTATCTCTATATGCGCCACGACAGTGCCCAATTCGCGCTGGTCTCGATCGGACTCATGTCCTTCGTTGCCGTCGCCCAGTTCGCGCCGTCGATCATCGGCGGCCTGTTCTGGCGCGGCGCCACCAAGGCGGGCGCCTTTGCAGGCGTCTCCGTCGGTTTCCTCATATGGGTCTATACGCTGCTCCTGCCCTCCTTCGTACGATCCGGCGCTTTCGTGACTGGCTTCGTCGCGCACGGCCCCTTCGGCGTAGCACTTCTGAAACCCTATGCGCTTTTGGGACTGCAGGGACTGGATCCCGTCACGCATAGCACCTTCTGGTCGCTCGCAGCGAATATCGTCTGTTTCGTCGGGGTCTCGGTCGTCGGCCGGCAAGGCCCGGTGGAGCGCGCGCATGCCGCGATGTTCGTCGAAGCGGTCCATCCGGGCCATGCGGCGCAGATCTGGCGGCGGACCGCGCTCGTCCCGGACCTGATGTCGCTCGCGTCGCGCTTTCTCGGCAGGGAAAAGGCGGCTTCCGCCTACGCCGAATGGGCCGCCACGCGCGGCCTCGACGCGCAGACCCTGGTCCAGGCCGATACAGAGACGGTGCTTTTCTACGAGCGCCTGCTTGCCGGCGTCATCGGGGCCGCCTCCGCACGCGTGCTGGTGGATGCGGTTGTCGAGGAGGAGTCACTCGGCGTCGACGAGGTGATGCGCATCCTCGACGAAACCTCGCGCGTCATCGAGGCAAACCGCCAACTTGAGGAGAAGTCGCGGGCGCTGGAAGCCGCGACGGCGGAACTGAAGGAAGCCAACAACCGGCTGCAGCTGCTCGACCGCCTCAAGGACGATTTCGTCGCCACGGTCAATCACGAACTGCGCACGCCGCTGTCCTCGATCCGGGCGTTTTCGGAAATCCTGCGCGATCATCCCGACCTGACGCTTTCCGAGCGGCACGAATT
>SCRB01000426.1 GCA_004299545.1 Rhizobiaceae bacterium | reverse complement strand
CTGATCGGCGCCCGCGCTGAAGCCGGCGAGGACGTACTCTCCAAGCCCGGCAGCGAGGAAGAGGAGATCCTGTTCGCGCAGATCAGGAAGCGCATGGCGGCGACGCCGGGCTTCTTCGCGCGCCAGCGCGACGCTATCCGCGGCGTCACCGAGGAAACTACCACCGGCGTGAACCGGCTCTATCAGTTGCAGAAGCGCGGCCTCCTCGCCTTCCCGGCGATCAACGTCAACGATTCCGTGACGAAATCGAAATTCGACAACAAATATGGCTGCAAGGAATCTCTGGTCGACGGCATCCGCCGCGCCACCGACGTGATGATGGCCGGCAAGGTCGCGGTCGTCTGCGGCTATGGCGATGTCGGCAAGGGCTCGGCGGCTTCGCTCCGGGGCGCCGGCGCACGCGTCAAGGTGACGGAGGCTGATCCCATCTGCGCCCTGCAGGCTGCGATGGACGGCTTCGAGGTGGTAACGCTCGACGACGCCGCGGCAGGTGCGGACATCGTCATCACCGCGACCGGCAACAAGGACGTTCTGAGCCTCGATCAGATGCGCAAGCTGAAGGACATGGCGATCGTCGGCAATATCGGCCATTTCGACAACGAGATCCAGGTTGCCGCACTGCGCAATCTGAAATGGACGAACATCAAGCCGCAGGTGGACATGATCGCGTTCCCGGACGGCAAGCGTATGATCCTGCTTTCGGAAGGCCGGCTGCTCAACCTCGGCAATGCGACCGGGCATCCGAGCTTCGTCATGTCGGCCTCGTTCACCAATCAGGTTCTGGCGCAGATGGAACTGTGGACCAAGCCGGGCCATTACGAAAACAAGGTCTATGTGCTGCCCAAGCATCTGGACGAGAAGGTCGCCAAGCTGCATCTCGACAAGCTTGGCGCGAACCTGACCAGGCTTTCGGAGGAACAGGCCGCCTATATCGGCGTCACTCCGGAAGGGCCTTTCAAGCCAGAACACTACAGATACTGATCTGACCCGATATAGGCACAATATATCGATGCCGGCCGGCTAACAAACCGGCCGGCTTACTTTTTGCCCCAAGCCTTCTTCACGTCGATTCGCCGGAGGGTTATTGTTGCCTGATTCGCTGTAATCCGGCGTTGCCGGGGGAGAGGGTGCGTTCGGGCAGTCCTGCTGTTCACGCGGCGGAGAGGAACAAGGCATGCCAGGGGCAAAAGTGCATGGCGCGGGACAGGCCGCCGTCAGCGGCGGAATGGATTCCGGGGAGACGGAATCACGGCGCCATCCGAGGGAAAGCCGCCGCGAATTGCCCCTTCCACTCCATCGCCTGATCCACCCGCTTCTGGCCTGTGCCGCATTCATCCCCTCGCCTGCCTTTGCCGACGGCACCGTCCCGCTTTCGCAGCCGGTTTTCGGCGCGGGGGATGTCATTCAACTCGCCATGTTCGCAGGCGTGATGGGTGCGGCAATGCTTTCCGCCATCTGGGTGATCCGCGAGCGTGCTAGGATCGCGGATGAAAATGCCGAATTGAGAAGCCGTGTCGCCGACCTCAACGCGGCGCTTCAGCGCAACGACGCCCTCCTCAATCTGAAGGACCAGCGCCTCATCGTCTGGACGACCGAGGCACGGCGGCCGGAACTCGTCGGCTCGTTGCAGGTAATGGCAGGCGTACCGGAGGAACGAAGTGCTTTCCTCGCCTTCGGACGATGGCTTGCGCCCCGCTCGGCAGCGGCGCTGGAAAGAGCGGTTGCTGCGCTGCGCGAATCCGGCGAACCCTTCGACCTCGCAGTGGAGACGCAAGGCGGTGGCTTCCTCGAAGTGCAGGGGCGGCGGCCGACCGGCCATGCCGTCGTTCGCTTCCTTTCCCTTACCCGAAGCCAGACCGAACATGCCCGGCTGCAGGTCGCGCACCAGCAGCTTGTCGGGGAACACGCGCTCCTTGTCGGATTGGTCAATTCGCTCGGGATGCCGTTCTGGTTGCGCTCCCCCGAAGGGAAACTGTCCTGGGTCAACAAGGCCTATGTCAGCGCAGTGGACGCGCCGAGCGCGGAGACGGCCGTGAACGAAGGGCGGGAGTTCCTTGGAACCCAGGCACGCGAGGCGATCGTTCGGCATCATCTTGCCCAACCCGTCTTTTCGCAGACGCTTTCGACCGTCGTCGGCGGCGACCGCAGGCATTTCGAAGTGACGGAATTCGCCGGTGCGGCGGGCGCGGCGGGTGCGGCCGTCGACAGAAGCGAAGTCGAATGGCTCAAGGAGGAATTCGACCGTACACTCAGAAGCCATTCCGATACGCTCGACCAGTTGACGACGGCCGTCGCCATCTTCGATCCGAAGCAGAAGCTGCGCTTCTTCAACCAGGCGTTCCAGAAGCTCTGGGATCTGGATCACTGCTTCCTGGCGAGCGCACCCGACAACGCCCTTTTCCTCGACCGCCTGCGCAGCGAAGGAAAGCTCGCGGAGCAGCCGGAATGGCGGCGCTGGAAGGAGAATCTGTTTTCCGCCTATCGCTCGGTGGACCCTGCCGAGCATTGGTGGCACCTGCCGGACGGACGCACCGTCCGCGTCATTGCCGCACCGCAGCCCAACGGCGGCGTGACCTGGGTGTTCGAGAACCTGACGGAACGGATGGATCTCGAAAGCCGCTACACCACGGCCGTGCGCGTGCAGGGCGAGACGCTTGACCATCTGGCTGAGGGCGTTGCCGTTTTCGGGCCTGACGGACGGGTCCGCCTGTCCAATCCCGCCTTTGCCCGCCTATGGGGGTTGCCCAAGGATTTCCTCGGCCCGACCACTCATATTTCCGAAATCCGCGCCTTTTGCGACACGCTTGCCGAGGACAGTCCCTGGGGACCGTTCGTGGCGGCCGTGACGGGTTTCGACGAAGAGCGGCAGGATCGGCAGGGCCAGGCGGACTTGCTGAACGGCACCGTGCTGCACTACGCGGTCGTGCATCTGCCGAATGGGCAGGTGATGATAACCTTCGTCGACGTCACGGATTCGGTGAATATCGAAAGGGCGCTGAAAGAAAAGAACGAGGCGCTCGAACGCGCCGACCAGCTCAAGAACGATTTCGTCCAGCACGTCAATTACGAGCTGCGTTCGCCGCTGACCAACATCATCGGCTTCACCGAATTGATGACGCTCGATTCGACCGGCCCTCTCAATGTGCGGCAACGGGACTATATCGGACATATCTCTTCCTCGTCAGCGGCGCTGTTGACAATCGTCAACGACATTCTCGATCTCGCGACCGTCGATGCCGGTATCATGGAACTCGACATCAGCGACGTGCCGATCCGGCAGACCGTCGAAGCGGCGGCGGAACTCGTGAGCGAACGCTTGCGGGAACATTCGATCAGGCTCGCCCTCGACCTCTCCTCCGTCCCGAATACTTTCCGCGCCGACGGTAATCGGGTACGCCAGATTCTGTTCAACCTGTTGGCAAACGCCGCCAACTATGCGCCCGAACACAGCACGGTCACGCTCGCGACCCGGCTTTCCGGCGATCGAATTGAATTTTCCGTTCACGACAACGGACCGGGAATGCCACCCGAAATCCTTGACACGCTATTCAAGCGTTTCGAACCGCGCACGAATGGCGGGCGGCGCCGCGGCGCCGGCCTCGGCCTTTCGATCGTCAAGGGATTTGTCGAACTCCATCACGGCAGCGTCGAAATCGATTCCGGCGAGGGAAAGGGCACCATCGTAACCTGCCGCTTCCCGCTGTCGCCGGAAAGCTACAGGGCAGCAGCGGAGTAGGCGCCGTAAGATCGCCCATGGCCAAAACCGAACTGCGGCTCGATTTACCGGACGAGGCGGCGACAAACCGCCTCGGCGAAGACATTGCGGCCATTCTTGCCAAGGGCGACACCATCGCGCTGAAAGGCAATCTCGGGGCCGGCAAGACGACATTGGCGCGCGCCCTGATCCGGGCGCTGGCGGCCGATCCCGCCCTCGAAGTTCCCAGCCCGACCTTCACCCTCGTGCAGGCCTATGAAGCGCGGGTTCCTATCCTGCATTTCGACCTCTATCGGCTCGGGAACCCGGACGAGCTTGAGGAACTCGGCCTCGACGAAGGGCTGGAGAACGGCGGCGCCCTGATCGAGTGGCCCGAACGCGCCGAAGGGTTGTTGCCTGGGAACCTGCTTACCGTGGAAATCGACACGGCGGGGTCCGGACGGAGCGTCCGCATCAGCGGAGACGACGAGGCGCTGGGGCGCATCCGCCGATCGCTCGCCATCCGCCGCTTCCTCGATCGGTCGGGATTGCCACATGCGCATCGACGCTATCTCTTGGGAGACGCGTCGGTCAGGGCCTATGAAACGATCACCTTCAACGCGAAGTCGCCGCTCATCCTGATGAACGCGCCACGCCGGCCGCTCGGGCCGCCAATAAGGGATGGAAAAACCTATGGAGAGATCGCCCATCTCGCTCCCTCCATCGTAGCGTTCGTCGCGATGGACCGGGCGCTCAGGGAACGTGGGTTCGCCGCACCGGAAATCCATGCACAGGACCTCGACAAAGGCCTGCTCCTGCTCGAAAATCTTGGCCATACCGGTATTATCGGACAGGATGGAAGCCCGATAAGGGAACGCTATCTGGCATCCGCCGCGCTTCTTGCCGCCATCCACGCCTGCGACTGGCCGGCGGAACTGGAAGTGACAAAAGACGTCCTCCATCGCCTGCCGCCCTACGATCGCGACGCGATGATGATCGAGGTGGAGCTTTTTCTCGACTGGTTCATGCCGTTTGCTTCGGGACGAAATGCCAGCGACGCGGAACGCGCCGAATTTCATGCCTTATGGAACGGGCTGATCGGGAAACTCACAAAGAGCGAACCGGGCATCGTACTGCGCGATTTCCATTCGCCCAACATCATCTGGCGCGCGAAGCGAAAGGGCCATGACCGGCTCGGCATCATCGATTTCCAGGATGCTCTTATCGGCCCCTCCGCTTATGACGTGGCCTCGCTTGCCTTCGATGCGAGGATCGATATCGATCCCGGCCTCTCGCGAGAGGTCGTGGACGCCTATCGGCAGGCGCGAGGCATCTCGTCGTCGGCTGAGCGAGCGCGTTTCGACGAGGCCTTCGCGATCACGGCGGCGCAGCGCAACACCAAGATTCTTGGCCTGTTCGTTCGGCTCGACCGGCGTGACGGCAAACCGCATTATCTGCGCCACCTCCCCCGCATCCGTGATTATGTCATGCGTGCCCTCGATCACCCCGTCATGGGGCCGTTGCGGGATTTCTACCTGCGCGTCGGGCTTGCCGGGGTAACGCTTTGATGCATTCCTCCGCTCCGAAAAAGGCGATGGTGCTGGCAGCGGGCCTCGGCCTGCGCATGCGCCCTGTTACCTTGAGGATGCCGAAGCCATTGGTTGAAATAGCCGGCAAACCGTTGCTCGATTGGGGGTTGGATGCCTTGGCGCAGGCTGGCGTCGCCGAAGCCGCCGTCAACGTCCATTACCTCCCCGACCAGATCAGGGCGCACGTCGCCGGAAGGACAGCGCCCCGCATCGTCATTTCCGACGAGACAGAGCAACTGCTCGATTCCGCCGGCGGCATCGTCAAGGCCCTCCCCACGCTCGGCACCTCGCCATTCTTCCTCGTCAATGCCGACACGTTCTGGATCGACGGACCGGATCCCGACCTTCTGCGCCTCGCCCTTGCCTGGGACGCCGGGAAGATGGATATGTTGCTGATGCTGGCCGATCCCAACACCGCTGTCGGACATACAGGGAAAACCGACTTCCTTCTTGCCGGCGACGGCACGCTTGCCCGTTCCGGCGGGAGCGAAAACGGCCTCATCTATGCCGGCGCCGCGATCATCGACCCGGCGGTCTTCGAAGGCGCCGGGGCGACGCCGCACTCGCTCAATCGTTATTTCGACAGCGCGATCGACAAGGGACGGCTCCACGGGCTGGAAATGAAGGGGCAATGGATCACCGTAGGCACGCCCGACGCCATCCCGGCAGCCGAGGAGGCTGTCGCGAAGGCGCGGCGGCAATGAGCCTTCGCGCGACGCCGAGAATCTTCTCCATCCCCCCGGGCATTCCGTTCCTGCCCTGCCTGGTCGATGCTCTTTTCTCAGGCGGTCTCATCCCGGACTTCAAACTGGGGAGCGATCCCCTAGCACTCGCCTCGGCGACGATCTACCTGCCGACACGGCGTGCCGTCCGGGAACTGCGCAGCACACTTGTCGATCACATCGGCAAGGCCTCGGCCATCCTGCCGTCCATCCGCGCCCTCGGCGAATTCGCGGAAGAGGAATTGCTGTTTGTTGAATCGGGCGCCGCGGAAGCTCTGGAGATGGCACCTCCCATTGGGGCGCTCGATCGCCTGCTCCTGCTTGCTCCGCTCGTCCAGGCTTGGAAAGGCCGGCTGCCGGCGCATCTTGCAGCACGCTATGAAGAGCATGTCGTCGTCCCCGCTTCCGCCGCGGACGCCATCTGGTTCGCGCGCGATCTCGCGGCGCTGATCGATGAAATGGAAACCGAAAGCGCCGATTGGGGAGGCCTCGCCGGGCTTGTCGAAGGCGATCTCGCGGCCTGGTGGCAGGTAACGCTCGAATTCCTGCAGATCGTTTCGGCGCACTGGCCCGAGCGCCTGCGCGAACTGGGCAGGAGCAACCCGGTCGAGTACCGCAACGTGCTCCTGGCGGCCGAAGGCGCGCGCCTTTTGCGCAACCCGCCCGACGGGCCGGTGATCGCTGCGGGTTCGACGGGATCAATTCCCGCAACAGCCGCGCTTCTTTCCGTCATCTCGCGGCTGCCGAAGGGGGCCGTCATCCTGCCCGGCCTCGACACCGTGCTCGACGAAGCGTCATGGGAGGCGCTTGGCGACCCCTCCTCGCCCGCTATTTGCGGCCATCCTCAATATGGCCTGAAGAAATTGCTCGATGCGCTGAAAATCAATCGCGGCGACGTGATCGAACTGAGTGAACCGCCGCCTCACCTCGCAGCCCGGCGCCGCCTGTTGAGCGACGCGCTACGCCCCGCGGAAACGACCGATCGATGGGGGGAGAATCCTCTCGATACCGCTACGGACGAGGCGCTTTCCCGCGTCAGCCTGATCGAGGCGGCGAACGGACGCGACGAAGCGCTGGCGATTGCCGTCGCCCTCAAGCACGCCATCGACGACGGCTCGAAGACGGCAGCGCTGGTCACGCCCGACCGGGAACTGGCGCGGCGCGCGTCGGCGGAATTGCAGCGCTTCCAGGTAACGGCGGACGATTCGGGCGGCACCCCGCTTTCCCGGACGCCAGCCGCCACCCTGCTCCGTCTGGCTTTGGAATGCGCATTCCGCCCCGGCGATCCCGTGACACTGCTTGCTCTGCTCAAACATCCCATTCTGACGCTTGGCATGGAGCGAAGCAAGGTTCGTTCTGCTGCCGAAACGATCGACCTTGTCGCATTGCGAGGCGATGCGGGGCGGCCCGATGTCGCCACACTGGCAGAGGAATTTCCGGCACGTCTTTCCGCTCTTGAGGAGAAGAAACATCCGCCCTTCTGGAAGGCGCGGCTCACAGGCGAGAGGACAAGGGAGGCTGGCGAGGTCGTCCGCGCCTTAGCGGATGCGATTGCGCCGCTGCTTGCCTGGCGGACACGCAAGGTGGCACGTCTTTCCGACATCACGCGTGCCAGCGTGGAGGCGTTGGAACGCCTGGGTCGTTCCGGGGACGGAACATTGCAGGCGCTCTATCGCGGCAATAGCGGGGAGAAGCTGGCCGCTTTCCTTGCCGCGCTCGTGGGGTCGGCGACGGCCCTTGAGTTCAGCGCCGCCGACTGGCCGGACATGCTCGACGCGCTGATCGCCACCGAGGTCGTGAAGCCGGCGCCCGGAAGCGAGCACCGGATCGCGATCTGGGGCGCCCTCGAAGCCCGGCTCCAGTCGGTCGATACGCTTGTCATCGGCGGGTTGAACGAAGGCACATGGCCGCGCCAGCCGGAGGCTGATCGCTTCATGTCGCGCTTCATGAAAACAGGCATCGATCTGGAACCGCCGGAGCGGCGCATCGGCCTTGCCGCCCACGATTTCATGATGGCGATGGGCAACGGCACCGTCATCCTCTCACGCTCGGCGCGCTCAGGCGACGCGCCGGCGACGCCGTCCAGATGGCTGCAACGGATTTTGACCTGCGCCGACCTCTCGGCAGTCGAGGCGATGCGCCAGCGCGGCACGACCCTGCTCGCCTGGGCGCATGCGTTCGATGAAGGGAAGGACATTCCTTTCGCGCCGCGTCCGCAACCGGCGCCACCGCTCGAAGCGCGACCCAAAAAGCTGTCGATCACGGAGATCGAGACGCTGCGGCGCGATCCTTATACGGTCTACGCGCGGCGCATACTCGGGCTGGAAGCCCTTGATCCGCTGCTGCGCGATCCCGGCGCCATGGAGCGCGGCACGCTCTTCCACGAAGCCCTCGAGCGTTTCACGAAGGCCGTCGATCCACAGCAGATGGAGGCGCTCGAAAAATTGCTGGCGATAGGCAGGACGCTTTTCGAGGAAGCGGCGCTGCCGTCGGACGTCGCCACCGTCTGGTGGCCGCGCTTCGAGCGGATGGCGCACCACCTCGTCAAATGGGAACGGTCGGAGGCGGCGCCGGTGCGCCACAGGCATGCGGAAATCATGGCATCGCCGATCCGGACGGAGCTTTCGCCCACGGCTGTATCGGGCCGGGCCGACCGTGTCGACGTGCTCGCCGACGGCACGGCAATCGTCTATGACTACAAAACCGGCGCGTCTCCCTCGAAGGGTCAGGCCCATACGCTCCTGTCGCCGCAACTGGCGCTCGAAGGAGCGCTTTTGAAACGCGGCGCCTTCGCGAGCATCGGCGCCCACGCCGTTTCCGATCTCGTCTTCGTCAGGCTGAAGGGCAACGGCGACGTCATCCCGGAATCCATCCTGCAGCATGCCAGATCGATCAAGACGGCGGACGCGCTTTGCGAGGAAGCATGGCAGCGGCTTGGAGAATTGTTCGCCCATTACGACGATCCGGCGAATGGCTATCTTTCCCGCGCCATCCCCTTTCGCGAAGGCGATGTCTCCGGCGATTACGACCATCTGGCGAGGGTTCAGGAATGGTCGGCCGGGTCCGACGACGAGGGCACCGACGCGTGAAGGGCCGTTTCCACATCCCCGAAGACACGCGCAGCGATCAGGCCCGCGCATCGGATCCGAAAACGTCCGCTTGGGTCTCCGCCAATGCCGGTTCGGGCAAGACGCATGTGCTTGCGCAGCGGGTGATCCGGCTTCTTCTCGACGGCGTCGATCCATCCAGGGTGCTTTGCCTCACCTATACGCGTGCGGCGGCGTCCAACATGGCGAACCGCATCTTCGAGACATTGGCCAGATGGACACGGCTCGACGACGATGATCTCGCCGGGGCAATCGCGGAAACGGGCGGCAAGGCGCCGTCCGTCGCGATGCTGAGGGATGCCAGACGGCTTTTCGCGCGGGCCCTGGAGACGCCGGGCGGGCTGAAGATCCAGACGATCCACGCTTTCTGCGAAGCGGTGCTGCATCAATTCCCGCTCGAAGCCAACATAGCAGGGCATTTCGAACTGCTGGAGGGCTCGACGGAAGCGGCGCTGATGGCGGAGGCCCGGCGCGACATGATCACCGGCACCGCGGCGGACGGAAATGCCGCCCTCGCCGAAGCCTTTGCTGTCGTCCTTTCCATCGGAAACGAGTTCGGTCTCGACGAACTCCTGGAAGAGATCGTGCGCGACCGCGACGGCATCAGGCGCTTCATCGACGCCATATCGGACGGCTCGCCACGCTTTCCTGCCCTGTTTCAGGAATTCGGCTTCACGGAGGAGGATGGCGAGGCAGGCATCGCTGCGTACGCCTGGCCGTTGCCGGGCTTCGATCCAGACCAGTTGCGGGAATTCCTGCGCGTTGCGAGGGAGGAGGATGCCAGAACCGTCCTCAAGAACATCGCGCCCGGCGTGGAAATGGCGCTTATGGAAAGCGACCCTGTCCTGCGGCTGAACTATCTTTGCGAAGGTTTCTTGAAAGCGGATGGCGAGGCCTACAATCCTGCCTCCGCCCTCAAGAAAGCGATGTATGACAGGTTGCCCGACCTCGCCGAGCGCTACCATGCAGCCGCGGAGGCACTCATGGCCACGGCCGACAGGCTGGCGCTGTTCCGCTCGCTTGTCGCGACGAGGGCGGCACTGGTCATCGCCGACTGGCTCATCGCGCGTTACGAGCAACTGAAGGCGGCGCGCGGCTTCCTCGATTTCAACGACCTGATCGAACGGACCATCCGGCTCCTGTCCCGCTCCGACGCCGGCCCATGGGTGCAGTACAAGCTCGATCGCGGCATCGACCATATCCTGATCGACGAAGCTCAGGACACGAGCCCGGAGCAATGGCAGGTCGTCCGCAAGCTGGCGGAAGAATTCTTTGCCGGCTTCGGAGCGCGCGAGGCCGCGAACCGGACGATCTTCGCCGTCGGAGACGAGAAGCAATCGATTTACTCCTTCCAGGGAGCGCGGCCGGAGGAGTTCGACATGAACGGGCATGATTTCTCTGCCCGCGTCGCAGCCGCGGAACGGCGCTTTGAAAGAGTCAAATTGCAGCGATCCTTCCGCTCGACGGGAGATGTCCTGTCCGCGGTCGATCTGGTTTTTGCCCTCGAAACCGTGCGGAAAGGGCTGACGCACGATCCCGAGAGCATTGAACACAAACCGATCAGGGTGGGCGCGCCGGGTTATGTCGAACTTTGGCC